>PXPI01000040.1 GCA_003021905.1 Cyanobacteria bacterium SW_9_44_58
TACTTCGTTGCTTCTTGTGGGGGAGTGACCGTTGAACAATTAAAGCGATACGTGGAAAATCAACGGATGTCCTGACGGACTTCTTTTGTTGGGTGACAAGAGGACTCCCACTAAACTCCTAACGTCGTTATAGTGGGAGTCCTCTTGTAACATTTAGATAGAGAACATAAAGGATGATTTCGTGGATTTGCAAATTGCAGCTTTAATTGTTGCCCAATTACTCTTAGGATAGAAATATAAGAATTCCCCTGCGTTGTCGGATTTCATCTTATCCTGCAACAACCATTAGTCACTGACAAACATGATTCCACAAAAACTGACGCTCTCCAACTTCCTCAGTTATCAACAAGCTAGCCTTGACTTTACAGGATTTCATACCGCTTGCATTTGTGGGGCAAATGGGGCTGGAAAATCCTCCCTTCTCGAAGCCATTACTTGGGCATTATGGGGAAAAACGCGCACTGCTTCCGATGAAGATGTCATTAATACGGCTGCCAAAGAAGTGCAAGTTGACTTTCGGTTCCAATGCAATGGAGAGACTTATCGGGTATTACGCAGCCGACGGCGGGGACAAAGCGCTGCCTTAGAGTTTCAAGTACAGAAACAGGATGGTCAGTTTCAATCCTTAACCGCAAAAGGAGTGAAAGCAACGCAGCAAAAAATTAATGACTTATTAAAGTTAGACTACGATACGTTTATTAATTCCGCTTATCTACGTCAAGGACGTGCCGATGAATTTATGATGCGTTCTCCCAGCGAACGCAAAAAAGTGCTAGCGGAATTGCTGAAGTTAGACCAATATCAAACCTTATCGGAACAAGCCAAAGATATCTCCCGAACCCTGAAAGGACAAAGCGAGCAATTAGAACAAAGTATTGGCCCCACCGAAAAAGAATTGGAACAAAAAGATTCTATTGCGCAAGAATTAGAAACGGTCAAGGAAAACTATAACCAATTATTATCGACGCAAGAAACAGATCAAGCCCAGCTTCAACACTTACAAACCTTAGATTACCAACGACAAACCAAGCAACAACAACTGGATTGGTACAAGCAGCAATATCAAAGCATTTCCCAAGACTGTCAGCAACTTCAACAACAACAAACGAAAGTTCAAAATCGTCTCTCCCAACTGAACGAACTTTTAGAAAAAGAATCAGAGATTGATCAGGCTTATCAGCAATATTGGGATCTCCAAAAAGAACAAGAAACCCTTTCCCAAAAATTTCAAACCTATCAGGAGTTGCAAAAACGACGTCAACGGCTTGAACAACAACAACAACAAACCATTAATGATCTCAAACTGAAACAACAGCGTTTAGATAGCGAATTAGAAAATTTAGCAACCCAAACGCAAGAAGCTAATAAAATACTCAGCCAAGAGCAAGAAATCAATCAAGCCCTTAGCGAACTCAACCAAGCCCGAGAGCATCTTAGACAACTAGACCAACTGCAACAGGAAATATCCCCCCTGATGCAACGTCGTCAAACGCTGCAAGTAGAACTGGAACGGGAAGCGGCGCGACGCCAAGCTCGGTTGGAACAAATCGAAAGCAATCAACAGGAATTAAAGCAACAATTGGCGCAAGTGCCGGAACTGAAATCGGAATACGAAACAACGGAAGAAAAAATTGTAGAGCTGGAGAAAAAGCAAAATTATTCCCTACGTCTCCAACAGAAACAACAACAGCAACGGGCAACCCAAGAAAAATTGCAACAAGCTCAAGAAACTTACGAAAAACAGCTTGAGGAATTGCTGAACAAGTTAGAACTTCTAAAAAAACCGGAAGCCGTTTGCCCTTTATGTGAACGTCCTTTAGATGAGGAACATAAACAGCATGTTACCGATAAAACCCATCAAGAATATGATTCCATTCAAAGTGAGAAAGAAACCGTTTGGGAAGATTTAGCCAAATCCCAACGCGAGTTGGAAAAATATCAGCAAGAATATCAAGCAATTACCGAAGAATTAGCAGAATATGAAGAATTGCTTGCTAAGCGGGGACAGCTTTTATCGCAATTGGAAAATACTTGTGATATCCATGAAAAAATTTCCAATTTTAATCAAGAGAAACGACAAATCCAAGAGGAATTGGAAAATCAAACCTATGCCCCAGCCTATCAAACAGAACTGCAAAATCTAGAACAGCAATTGGCTCAGATGGATTACGATGAAAAGACCCATGCTGTTGCTCGAGAAAAAGTGGAACGCTTACGGTATGCTGACCGCAAAGCAGAACAGTTGGAAGATGCCAAAAAAGAAATCCAACGTATCAATCAACGCAAACCGGAACTGGAAAAACAGCGCCAAGCCATACAAGATCAAATTGCCAACCAAGAAACTAGCTTGCAAGAAAACTTAGACGCAATTGATGCTGAAATTGCTGAATTAGGGTACACTTCCTCTCGTCATAATGAAGTCATCGCTGCGGTGCGGGAAGCCCAAAACAGTCAATTTCAATATCAACAACTGCAACAAGCGAAGGAAGAGTATCCGCAAAAAGAACAAGAATTAACTGAGATTCAACAACGTTTGGAAAAGCGAGAACAGGAAAAACAGGACTGTCAGCAACAATTGGAAACGCTAACCAAAGAAATGGAAAACGTTAGCGATGTTCGCCAAGACATTCAGCAACTGGAACGAAAAATTCAACAACAACGCCAACAACTTGATAACTTATTATCGGAAAAAGGAAAACTGGAACAACGACTCAACTATCTTCACCAATTAAAGAGCAAATATGAGGCTTCAAAAGAGCAATTAAAAACCCTGAAGCGAAAGCAAACCATTTATCAGGAACTGTCCCAAGCATTTGGGAAAAATGGCATTCAAGCCCTGATGATTGAAAATGTGCTGCCGCAGCTGGAAGCGCAAACAAATCAGATTTTAAGTCGTTTAACCGGCAATCAATTACATGTCCAATTTTTAACCCAAAAAGCGGGAAAATCAAAATCCAAAAAGCAAGCAAAACTCATTGATACACTCGATATTCTTATTGCTGACGCTCAGGGCACCAGACCCTATGAAACCTATTCCGGCGGCGAAGGATTTCGGATTAATTTTGCTATTCGGTTAGCCCTTGCCAAATTGTTAGCGCAACGGGCAGGAAGCGCCTTGCAATTGCTCATTGTTGACGAAGGCTTTGGCACCCAAGATGCGGAAGGGTGTGAACGTCTTATTGCCGCTCTCAACGCGATCGCGTCTGACTTTTCCTGTATCCTTGCTGTCACTCACATGCCCCAATTCAAGGAAGCGTTTGAACATCGCATTGAAGTTGCCAAAACGGAACAGGGTTCCCAGCTTACCCTGTCTTCGTGATACACCTTGCTTTGGTCGCCGCGCCATGAAAAAAACGGAAGTGTATTGTTTCTTAGAACGTTATTGATAGTAATGAAAATAATAGTAACAAAAATCGCTTTTTTCGTTTTGACTGAAAGTTGATGTACGATAAACAAGATAGATAAAGCATTGTGCTTCATCTAAACAAATGGCATTGATTTCTTTTTGCATTTGATTGCCGTTTTCTTCCCAAAAAATTATGTTGCCCCGCAATTTTACTTTTGAAACTTTAACACTTTTAGCTTTTTCAATACGACTTTCTTCAGTAAGAGATTGCGAAGAAGAAACGTGAATATCGGCTAATCTATCGTCTCGTTCTTGCCACCACTGCATGATTTCTTCATAGTTATCACGATTAGTAACTGTTTTTGTATTTTGATCAAATTCAACACATATTTCCATAGATTAATTCTCCGCAAGCAATAATGATTATTTCCAACGATTATAAAATTTAATTATTATATCAGTTTAAATAATTAATCAATAATTTCGACACTCCAACTAAGACAAGGGAATCGTTTCCACAAAAGTCAATATTACAACCCTCCATGATAACAAAATCAAATTGTTTGAAAAGTCATACTAATGAAAGATGTTGTTATCTTTGCTTCAATAGAAAAGTCGATTCAATGTTGTGACAATTTATACAATTTTGAGATATAATATATAAAACGTAATACATTTATCAGTTTAAAAACGATGAATACCACTTTTAGTAATGATCAAAATCATATTAATTTAGTAATTGGTTATGGTGATAAGAAAAAATCTGATGAAGGAGCAGGATGTCATGTTGCTGAACTTATTAAACAACAAAAATCAGAAAATATCGAAGCGGTCAGTGTTAGCAATTTAACGCCTAGCCTAGCTTCTCTAATTGTACAAGCAAAAATCGTTATTTTTATAAATACTTATGAGCTATTTGAAAATATGCAATCTGAAATTATAGTTAAACATTTCCTAGCTAATCATGAACTAACTAATACGGAAATAGATTATCCAGGGTCACCTGATTCACTATTATCTTTTGTTAACGCTACTTATGATGATGAGCCCAACGCTTTTTGGATACAAATACCAGCGACTAATCACTATAACGGCGATGATTTTTCGAATTTAACACAACAAGCTATAGAAGATACGATAGATTATCTAAAACAAGAAAAAATCATTACTCATTGAATCCTATAAGCGACAAATTTAAGCAAAAAAATTTCATTTCCGATCGCGCCAAGCGTCAACTAGCCAACCAGAATTGCGATTAACCAATATAATAACGGAGCAATCAACAGTGCCGGCAAAAACGCTGCTACGCGAATTTTCGCAATTTCTAACAAATTGAGACCAATTCCCAGAATCATCAACCCGCCAATGCCGCTAATTAACAGAATGACAGGATGATTTCCCGGCTCGCTGATATTGGAGGCAAACAAACCCGCTAATAACGAGATTCCCCCTTGATAAACTAAAATTACCAACACCGAAAACCCCACACTAATCCCATAGCGACTGGCAAAGGGAATCGAAGCAAACCCATCCATCATTGCTTTGATTACCAGCAGGGTATTGTCTTGCCATAAGCCATTGTTCAAACTGCCAACCAAGGCAACAGGACCGACACAAAACAAAATGCTGGCGGCAACAAATCCTTCCGTAAACTGTCCGGAATGACGGAACCGATATTTGAGCCAATCGCCAATGCCGTTGAGTCTTTCTTCAATGCGCCACCATTCTCCTAGGGCGCCGCCAACCACAATGGCAATAAGTCCGAGAATAATCCCTGGCAGATTGCCCGCTTCCACCTTCGACAAATCTCCTGACATGGAAATCCCCAACCAAAGGGTCAGCAATCCAATTCCTTGGGGAATAATATCCTTAATTTTTGGCGGCAGCCGTTGCTTTAGCGCTAAGCCAATCAGGGTTCCAATGATAACCGTGGCAATATTAATCCAAGTGCCGCTGGTTTTCAGCCAAAATTCCGCTAATATGGTTTCCTTTGGTATCAAGCAAAGGTCGAGAAATCAGAGTCAAGGGGCACATCTTGCCAACGGCCATTTCCCACAGCTTGTACCGCTTCTTTGAGATCAATTTGATTGGTGTAGAGAGCGCGTCCTAAAATTGCCCCAGTTACGCCGCTGGGTTCAAGAGCGAGTAAACTGAGCAAGTCGGTAACAGAGCTCAACCCGCCAGAGGCAATAACAGGAATAGAGATAGATTGAGCTAACTCTCTTAGGGCCTCAAGATTAGGCCCAGTGAGTGTCCCATCCCGATAAATATCCGTGTAAATAATCGCAGCTGCGCCTTGATCGGCCATTTGTTGGGCTAAATCTGTTGCCGAAATTTCAGACGTTTCTACCCAACCTCTCGTCGCCACTTTCCCGTTGCGGGCATCAACGCCAACGGTGATTTGTTGCGGAAACTCCTGACAGAGGTCTTTGACCAGTTGCGGTTGTTCTACAGCAATAGTTCCCACAATGGCATTATTGACCCCAAGGGATAGCAATTCCCCAATACTGGCGCGATCGCGCAATCCGCCCCCAACTTGGACGGGAATGGATACCGTTTCCACAATCTCAGCAATCATCCCTTGATTCATGGGTTTGCCCGCTTTTGCCCCATCCAAGTCCACTAAATGGAGACGGGTTGCCCCCTGTTCCGCCCAATACTTTGCCATCTCCACAGCGCGATCGCTGAACACCTCGACTTGATTATAATCGCCTTGGTAGAGACGAACACATTTTCCCGCTAATAAATCAATTGCTGGAATAACGTCCATTGAACTTAACCTTACCGACTCAACATTTCCTGATCTTATCGTGATCGCCGTAAAACCCTGTCTCTTTAGAGCAGGGATATAAGGCGAGTTAAGTGAGAGGCTCAATGCCTTGAACTTAACAAACTCCTTAAATCTATGCTAGAATAATTTTCGCTACTTAGACCAGCTTAAACCATGTTTGTCATTGAGTATAAAGTCAAAGCCAAGAAAACTCAATATACTGCCATTGACGAGGCGATTCGGACGACTCAATTCATCCGAAATAAAGCCCTTCGTTACTGGGAAGACAATCATGGTGCGACTAAGTATGACCTGAATAAGCAATGCAAACTTTTAGCTGAAGAGTTTGAATGGGCTAAAAAGCTCAACTCCCAAGCCAGACAGTCTGCTGCTGAAAGAGCATGGTCAGCAATTAGTCGGTTTTTTGATAATTGCAAAAAGAAAGTAGCCGGGAAGAAAGGATATCCGAAATACCAGAAGAACAATCGTTCTGTAGAATATAAAACCACAGGATGGAAACTCGATCCTAATACCAAAAAGCACATCACATTCACAGATGGGAATGGTATTGGTCGAGTTAAGTTAGTGGGGAGTCGAGATATCTTTTTCTACTCGAAAGAGCAAATTAGACGAGTGCGATTAGTTCGACGGGCTGATGGCTATTACTGTCAGTTTGGCATCAACATCGACGTTAAAGAAGATTTAGAACCAACTCAGCAAGCTATCGGTTTAGATGTTGGATTGGCTGACTTCTACACTGACTCTAATGGTCATAAAGAACCTAACCCTTGTTTTCTTCGTAAAGGAGAGGAAGAGTTAAAACGGTGTCAGCGTCGGTTATCTCGTAAACAAAAAGGTTCATCTAATCGCAACAAGGCAAGACAACGATTGGCTAAGAAACACTTGAGAATAAGTAGGCAACGTCTAGAACACGCGAAGAGACTCGCGCGTTGCGTAATCCGATCTAACGATCTGGTCGCCTATGAAGACTTGCAGGTTAGAAACTTAGTAAAAAATCATAATCTTGCTAAATCAATCTCAGATGTAGGTTGGTATCAGTTTCGAGTCTGGTTGGAATACTTTGGGAAGAAATTTGGCAAAGTAACGGTAGCAGTACCGCCCCAATATACAAGCCAAAAATGTTCTAACTGTGGACAAATTGTCAAGAAAGCATTGTCAACACGAACTCATACTTGCGTTTGTGGAACTACCTTAGATCGTGACAAGAATGCTGCCATCAACATTTTGAGAGAAGAACTCCGTACCACGGGGCACGTGGGAACGGCAGGGCTAGACCCTGAAAACGCTTGGGGAGATTTGACCGCTACTGTCGTTGGACAAGTCCAATCGCAGCAAGTCGAGTCGTCTGCTGAGTTAGTCAGTAGTTAGAACCAAGAATCCCCACGCCTTTAGGCTGGGGAGTGTCAACCCTGTATCGGCGATTTGTTGAAATTGTCGCCAAGCGTTTGTTCCTGGAAAAGAGTTAACGATTAAACTAGAATCGAGATCCCTTAACAAGACAATATCTATGAAACGACGCGAACTTCTAACCCTAGTGGGAATAACTGGTCTTGGCGGCATCATTGCAACGCAGCTGCCTAACTTCAATCAAGCCAATGCCCAAGGCAGTACTGAACTCGAACCAGACACTGATCTTAATCTTCCACAAGGAGAACCGCGTCTGCGCTTTGTTTCCGTCGCCGATACGGGAACTGGCAACAATGGCCAATATGCTGTGGCCAAAGCAATGACCCAATACTATCGCCAAGCCCCCTTTCCTCTTGCCCTTCTAGCCGGAGATAACATCTACAATAACGGCGAAATTGAGAAAGTGGAGGCGGTTTTTGAACGTCCTTATCAACCGCTTCTCCAAGAAGGCGTCAAATTTTATGCCTGTCTCGGCAATCATGATATTCGCACGAAAAACGGCACCCCTCAGGTGGAATATCCCAACTTTAATATGCAAGGGAGATACTATACCTTTAGGCGTTCTATTGTGCAGTTTTTTGCCCTTGATACCAATCCCAATGCCAACTGGGATGACCAACTGGAATGGTTGGATGAACAATTGAACCAATCCCGCGCCCCTTGGAAAATTGTTTTTGGCCATCACAATATTTATTCCTCTGGGGTATATGGTGTCAATGAACGTTTAGTGTCGCAACTGACGCCTTTATTGAAACACTATGATGTTCAGCTTTATATTAATGGCCACGAACATCATTATGAACGCACCCAACCGATTAAGGGAACGACTTATTTAACTTGCGGGGGTGGGGCGAATCCGCGCCCTGTGGGACAATCCGATTGGACAGCTTATGCCAAAAGCGAATTAAGTTTTGCCGCTTATGATGTGTATGCTGATCAAATTGCACTGCGAGGCATTAATAAAGATGGCAAAATGATTGATCGCGCCCTTATTCCTCGTACGACTTAAATTTCATTAAACTCAAACATGTTGTCTCAACGCCGCCATCGATTTTTGATTTCCCTCATTTGCAGCTTTGCTGCCAGTTTTCTGACAGCTTGCAACCCTGCCCTAGTGGAAGATACCGCTTCCGACAAGCCGCAAATTGTTCAAGCGATTTTAAGCAATCCCAAAACCTTTAACGCAATTTTATCTCAAGAGTCCCCAAATGTTTTTGGCTTAACCTATGAAGGCTTAGTGGATGACAATCCGATTACTGGGGAAGTGGAACCGGCTTTAGCCAAATCTTGGACCATTTCCGAAGATCAGAAAGAAATTATCTTTACTCTCCGGGACAACTTAAAATGGTCGGATGGCGAACCCCTCACGGCAGAGGATGTGGTTTTTACCTATAATGATTTAATCTTCAATCCCGATATTCCCAATAATCTCCGGGATAGCCTCCGCATCGGCGAAAGCGGAAATTTTCCCACAGTAGAAAAATTGGATTCGCAACGAGTAAAATTTACCGTTCCCCAACCCTTTGCCCCGTTTCTACAAAGTAGCGGCATTCCCATTATGCCCAAACATGCTTTAGCCGAATCTGTGGAAAAAACCGATTCGGAAGGCAAACCCAAGTTTTTATCAAAATGGGGCATTGATACGCCCCCGCAAGATATTATTGTTAATGGCCGCTACCAATTAGCCAACTATGCCACTAGTGAACGGGTGACCTTTAAGAAAAATCCTTACTATTGGGAAACAGACGAACAGGGAAATGAACTGCCCTACATCGATCGCGTGGTGTGGCAAATTGTCGAAAATCAGGACACCGCTTTATTACAATTTCGTTCCGGCGGCCTAGACGCCATTAATGTCACGCCCGACTATTTTTCGCTTCTCAAACAAGAAGAAGACCGAGGCAACTTTACCATTTATAACGGCGGTCCCCAATACGGAACTAATTTTCTTGGCTTTAATTTAAACACTGGCACTCGCGATGGCGAACCCTTGGTTGATCCAGTGAAATCCCGTTGGTTTAATACCCTTGAATTTCGCAAAGCAGTAGCTTATGGCATCAACCGCCGACAAATGATTAATAATATTTTTCGAGGATTGGGAGAAAAACAAAATTCGCCCATTTCTGTCCAATCGCCCTACTATGACGATCAAGTTAAAAGCTACGGTTATGATTTGGAAAAAGCAAAAGAGTTGCTATTAAGTGCCGGTTTTCAATACAACAAAAAAGGACAATTATTAGATGATCAAGGCAATCGGGTGCGCTTTACCTTAATTACCAATGCCGGGAATCAAATCCGGGAAGCCATGGGGGCGCAAGTGAAACAGGATTTAGCCGATTTAGGAATTGAAGTGGATTTTACCCCCATCCAGTTTAATGTCTTAGTTGATAAACTTTCCAACTCTCTTGATTGGGAATGTCATTTACTAGGATTTACCGGCGGCAATGAACCCCATTTTGGAATTAATTTATGGCGAACCGACGGCAATTTGCACACATTTAATCAATCTGCACGTGAGGGAAGTACTCCTCTAAAAGGCAGAAAAGTAAGAGAATGGGAAAAACAAATTGAAGACCTTTATATCCAAACCTCCAAAGAATTAGATCAAAGTAAACGCAAAGAACTGTATGCCGAAGCCCAAGAACTTGTTCAAGAAAATTTGCCTTATATTTATTTAGTTAATCCCCTTTCATTGGAAGCAGTGCGCAATCATATTCAAGGCGTGGAATACTCTGCCCTCGGCGGAGCTTTTTGGAACATTGAAGAATTAAAATTATCGTCAGATTAATGGGCGATTTTCTCAACAAAATCAACGCAATTATCCCATATGGAATCGCAAACTTTAAAAGCGATATTAAATGCGGTTGCTGTGGGAAAAATGTCTCCCGAAACAGCCCAGGAAAAACTCAAAACCGTTAGCTTTGACTCCATTGATGAATTTGCCAAAATTGATCACCATCGCGCCCAGCGAACCGGCTTTCCCGAAGTCATTTGGGGACCTGGGAAAACTGCGGATCAAATTGCCCAAATTATGATCAAAATGCGCGATCACGATGATTCCGAGGCTTCCCAGCGCGATCGCGCTCAAATCATTATGGCAACCCGCATTGAACCACAAGTTTTTCGGCAACTCAAAAGCCATATCCGAGAACTGCAATACCATCCTGTTCCTCGCATTTGTGTATTGGAAACTGCCCCTCCTCCTTCGCAACCGGGAACCATTGGGGTTGTTACCGGGGGAACTGCTGATATTCCAGTTGCCGAAGAAGCCGCCCTAACGGCCCAATTATGCGGCTTTAGCGTGGAACGTCTCTGGGATGTTGGGGTAGCAGGAATTCATCGCTTACTCAGTCATCGAGAATTATTAACGCAAGTCGATGTGTTAATTGTGGTTGCTGGCATGGAAGGGGCACTCCCGAGTGTGGTTGCCGGAATTGTAGATTGTCCAGTCATTGCTGTTCCCACCAGCATTGGCTATGGGACAAGTTTTGAAGGCATTGCCCCCTTATTGACCATGCTGAACTCTTGTGCAGCGGGGGTGGGAGTCGTTAATATAGATAATGGCTTTGGAGGTGCAATTCTAGCCGGGCAAATTTTGCGAACCGCAGCAAAAATTCAGGGCTAATCCTTTGACACCAAGCCAATAATTGAGTAGAATTTATAATCAGTCTCATATCTTGGAGAGGTGGCTGAGCGGTCGAAAGCGGCGCCCTGCTAAGGCGTTAGGAGGTTTACGCCTCCTCGAGGGTTCGAATCCCTCCCTCTCCGTTGTCACAGCTAAACTCTATTAGTCTCCCATAATCCAAAGAAAAAGGAGTATGCCAAAAACAATTGGAATGTAGCCTAAGACAGACTCCAGATTTTGGATTAAATCTAAGGGAAAAAAAACTAAGACGCCGGTTAACCAATTGCTAAAAAAGATTATTAGAAAGAAAAATATCAAAATTTTAACCATCGCTTTCTCCCCTCAAACAAAAGAAAGATTTTCACACAAAACAACAAACGATAAAATATTGAGTGATCTATTAGACCGAAATTTTAGGAAGACCTGTGTTATCGACCCTCACCGCAGACTTTCGGATCATTTTTGAGCGAGACCCGGCCGCCCGTAACTGGCTAGAGGTCATCTCTTGTTACCCAGGTTTACAAGCTATCTTATGTCATCGTTTTGCCCATTGGTTATATCGCATTGGGTTACCATTAATTCCGCGTCTAATTTCCCAACTCTCTCGTTTTCTAACCGGAATTGAAATTCACCCTGGCGCCCAAATTGGTAAAGGGGTATTTATTGACCATGGCATGGGCGTTGTCATTGGTGAAACCACAATTATTGGGGATTATGCCTTAATTTATCAAGGAGTTACCCTCGGCGGTACTGGTAAAGAAACCGGGAAACGCCATCCCACCTTGGGCGAAAATGTGGTTGTCGGTGCGGGGGCAAAAGTTCTCGGGAATCTTCAAATCGGGAATCATGTTCGCATTGGCGCCGGATCAGTGGTATTGCGCGATGTTCCTTCCAATTGTACCGTTGTTGGCGTTCCCGGTCGTGTCGTTTATCGCTCCGGGGTACGTGTTAATCCGCTAGAACACGGGAGTCTTCCTGACTCAGAAGCCAACGTTATTCGAGCGTTAGTGGATCGCATTGAATCCTTAGAACAACAAGTGGAAGATTTACAACGTCAGCAAACTTGGACTGCTTCTGTGGTCTCTGCTTCTGACTCCTCAGAAAAATCAAACAACTCCCCTCAGTGTCGATTAGAAGATCGCGATATCCAAGAGTTTTTACACGGAACTGGAATTTAAGTTTCCTAAAGGGGGGCGCAATCAACTAATACGCCACTAGGCTAATAACCGGGACATCAGGCAATTTGTTGCGCCCTTCTAGCTCCTCTAATTCAATTACAAAACCAAATCCTAGCAGTTGGCAATCGATTTTTTCTAATAACTCGGCAGTGGCCTTAGCAGTTCCCCCAGTGGCCATTAAATCATCGATAACAATAACTTTCGAGTTGGCAGGCAAGGCATCTTGGTGCATTTCTAACTTATCGCTGCCATACTCTAAATCATATTCAATACTGTGAACCGCTGCCGGCAGTTTTCCCGGTTTGCGAACCGGAACAAATCCGGCATTCAATTTATAAGCGAGAGTGGGACCAAACAAAAAGCCGCGCGATTCAATGCCAATGACATAATCGGGAATTAGATTGGCTTCTCGGAATTTGCTTTCAAAGGTTTCTACTGCGTAGCGAAGCCCTTCGCGATCGCGCAGCAGCGTGGTAATATCGCGAAAAACAATGCCAGGTTTGGGAAAGTCATGAATATTGCGAATTAGTGTTTTTAAGTCCATGGATCAGTGGAGCGTTACGTCTGTTAAGAATTATCGCATCTTCTTGTTTCGCTTTCTTGGTACTATCCATTAAGTCTGTGACAAGCTAAATCAGAGAGGTTTTTTGTCATCACGCTCATTGCACTTTCACCCTGATTCGGAAGCTGGTGGCTTGGCCGGTCGGAGACTCGCTAAATTGACAACGGCGAGCCCAATCGAGAGCAATATTATCAACCCAACCGTAACCACTGGAATGAACAATATTAACCTCAGTTACAGAACCACTAGGACTAACTTGAATGTTAACCATCGGTCGTACTGTCACTTTATAGTCAACCTGGGGAGGGGGATCACAGAAAACTCCTTTTTTTGTTGCTAACCAGCCGCGGCTCGCTTTGGCTTGTTGTTGTTCCCCACTTTGATCCTGATTTTGGTCAGTTTCTGAGTGACCCTGAGTTGGTGGATTTCCTTGCTTTCTTGACAGCTGTTGACTTTGAGAATCTCCCTGGCCTTGAGTTATGTTATTTTCCTGTGTGATTGTTTGGCTGGTTCTGTGAGTTGTTGTCTTGTTCTGAGGGGCAGTTTCTGTAGCCTTACGCTCAGCAGGCTGAGATGTTTTCTGCTCATTTGCTTCTGGCTCTGAAGCAAGTTTCTGATCCGTTAATGGCTTTGGAGCAGCTCTTTCCGTCTCAGCTTTTGGCTTTGGCTCTGACTGAGACTTAGGGGACTGGGGGTCAGGTTCCGGTTCCAACTGTGGCTGAGGTTTAAGTCTAGCGGTTGTTAGAGGATTTGTCGTTGGCTTGGCTAGCGGTTCTAGCCTGGGCAGAGGTTGAACTTTTGAGGTCGCTTGAGATGGCGATTTCGGTTTTAGTTCCGGTTGCGGCTCTGGTTTGGGTTCTGAATCCGATTTTGGCTTTGGCTGGGACTGGTATTCCGATTGAGATTCCGAATCCGATTCTGGTTTTGGTTTTGACTGGGACTGTGGCTTGGGTTGGGCTTGTGATTTTGACTGAGACGATGGCTTGGGTTGAGATTCGGAGGATTTTGGTTTAGGTTCTGGTTTAGATTGAGACGTCGTTTTAGACTGAGGATGGAGTTCTGGGTTTAGCGCAGCTTTTAGTTCTGGCTCCGGCTGAAGTCGAGAATTGGGCTTAGGTTGAGACTGAGATGTCGTATCAGGGTCGGGTTTCGGTTGAAGTTGAGGGGTGACACTTTGATTTTTATTGACTTGAGAGGAAGATTGCTGAGTTGGTTCTGATCGCTGATGAGACTGGGATTGCTTTTCTAGTTGCGGTTGCTGGACAACAATGAATTCAATGGGTTCCGGTTCGTCTTTAGCGGTTTGCTCAGGAGTCACTTTCCATGCCAGTAGACTAACTCCAGCATGAAGCGCCATAGAAGTGAAAACACTGAATAAAAGGAAACGCTGGCGCGATCGCTGTTGCTGATCACGTTGCTCAACAGAAAATTGAGACAGAGCCATATTTTATATTGGTCAATAATTTTGACTTATTCTAAACTCAAGGAATTGATCAGTAACGTCAATCTCCTTACTATTTTATCATAACCAATATCGGCTATTATTCAATTATTTTGAAACGGATATGTTCCATCATAATACTGATCTAGAGTGGCAAAAATTCGGAAATCGGGATCCTTATTTTGCTGTTATTACTGATAAAAATTATCAAACCGGTAATCTCAATGACCAAAATAAAGAAGAATTTTTCCAAACCGGATATAATTATATAGCAGTTCTTGGACTCACGAGCTACAGTAGCAACATTGACTGATTAAGGCTTATGACAAAATTTAATTACTTAATTGGTTCAGTTCAGAGCGTATCTCATTAGAGTGAGAATTGCTATATTTTTCATATTTTGACAAAAATTCGAGAACACTTTAACCCAAATTATCCCTTCAGACAAGCCTTAGATTTTGGTTGTGGCGTTGGTCGGTTAGTGATTCCCCTTGCTGACGTAGCAGAATCAGTCACTGGGGTTGATATTTCCGAAGCAATGTTACATGAAGCTAGAAAAAACTGCCAAGAACGAAAGATTAACAATGTCCGTTTTTTGACTTCTGATGATAACCTTTCATTACTAAGATATCAATATGACTTTATTCATTCCTTTATTGTTTTTCAACATCTTCCTGTTAAAAGAGGAAAACGTCTATTTCAAAAGTTAATCAATCATTTGGCGGATGAGGGGGTTGGTGTTATTCATTTCACCTACGCTAGAGAGCAAATGAATAATAAAAGAAAAATTTTCTTTCTAATATCACAAATTAAAAAATATAGCAATTCTCACTCTAATGAGATACGCTCTGAACTGAACCAATTAAGTAATTAAATTTTGTCATAAGCCTTAATCAGTCAATGTTGCTACTGTAGCTCGTGAGTCCAAGAACTGCTATATATTCCGTTTGCCAAAAATGGTATCAATTTAATCAGAGGAAGAAATATTGTTGCTCCTGAGATGCAAATGAATGTTTATCACTTAAATCATCTCTTTTATATTATCCAGAAAAATCACATTCACAACTGTTATATTGAATACACTAATCATGGCGGAGAATTAGGGGTTTTGATTTACTTCCAGAAACCCAAAACCTAGATCAAGCCGAGTCATTATGGTTAACTATCGTTTGGTTGGATACTTGATGATACAATTTCATTGCCCCTTTTAAAACCAACCACCATGACTGACTTTTCTCAAGCTATTCCCGTTGACAAAATCTGCTACAACGAAGAAGGATTAGTTCCTGCCATTGTCCAAGATTATCTCGATGGTACGGTGTTGATGATGGCCTGGATGAGTCCCACTTCTTTGCAAAAAACGTTAGAAACTGGAGAAACTTGGTTTTGGAGCCGATCGCGCCAAGAATTGTGGCATAAAGGAGAAACCTCAGGACATTTGCAAAAGGTGAAAGCCGTCCGCTACGACTGCGACAGCGACGCCCTGTTGATAACAGTAGAACAAGTAGGAGAAATTGCTTGTCATACTGGTCAACGTTCCTGTTTCCACCAAGTTGACAGCACCAAAGCGAATCCCCCTGCCGATACGCTTTCGGGATTATATGAAGTCATCTGCAATCGCCGGGATTATCCCCAAAGCGACTCCTACACCTGTAAACTCCTAGCAGGAGGAGACAACAAAATCCTGAAAAAAATCGGGGAAGAAGCCGCGGAAGTGGTAATGGCCTGTAAAGATGACGACAAAAGCGGGATCGCGTCAGAAGCAGCCGATTTGCTATATCACACGCTTGTTGCCATATCATATCACGACGTTGACGTCAAAGACGTTTATCAAAAATTACAAGAAAGGAAGCGTTAATGGTCACGGACTTCTTTCCTATGACAGAGGAAAAAGTATCACAAAACCGCTTAAAATGCACAATGTTGAACGTTAGGGCAACAGCAACCTTTGAGTAATCCTCCGACCGAACAAGACACATTGCGAGTTTTAATCGCCGATGATCACGAGTTAACGCGATATTGTTTGAAACTTGTTTTATCCGCTCGACAAGCGATTACCCTCGTCGGCGTCGCCTGTAATGGGAAAGAAGCTCTAGAACTGGCCCAAAAGTATTCTCCCGATGTCTTGGTCATGGATTTACAAATGCCAGTCATGGACGGACTCAGTGCTTCGACTGCAATTAAACAAAACAATCCCAAAGCGCAAATTATCGCCTACTCTTCCCTAGAAGAAGCAAAAAGCGAAGCTATGCCTCAATCTGCCCCCATTGATGCGTTTTGCAGCAAAGAAACCTCTACTGAGGAATTAGTTGATTTGATTATCCAAATGGGACGGAATCATTAACTGCTGTTGCCTTAACTTTCCTGGGCTTCGGGAAAGGTTTCTTTAAAGTCTTCAATTAGATCGTCGAGTTCTTCTAAAGCTTGGTTGACATCTAACCGCAATGTCCCCAAATTTGGCTGTTCTAGGAGATCAACCAGTACTTCGCGCTTGCTTTCAATTTTTCGGATACGGTCAATCAGTGTTTGTTTATCCATAGAGCAACTCTTGTTGGCGCTTGCATCTAAGATAAACTATTAAATGCCCAATACGCCATGATGTCAAGATGCTTGGTCAAATCTCTTTAGGAAAATGGGGAATGATCTTTGGCGGCACACTCGC
The DNA here is from genome assembly GCA_003021905.1 of Cyanobacteria bacterium SW_9_44_58. Classification (GTDB taxonomy): domain Bacteria; phylum Cyanobacteriota; class Cyanobacteriia; order Cyanobacteriales; family Rubidibacteraceae; genus Halothece. The sequence goes on from PXPI01000040.1 coordinate 17,013, forward strand.
CGTTGTCGGTTTTATTGCCTATGGGGCAGGAAATGCCACCTTGAATTTAGCCGGATTTTTTTATGGCATCCCCATTTTTTTAGGCGGCTTAGCCCTCAAAGCTGCAGAACTCAAACCTACTCCCTATACCAAAGAAACCTCTCCTGAGATTATTCAGCTGCGGGAAGAAAAAGCAACGCCCACGCAACAACAAATTCGCAAAGATGTCACGCGATACCGTTACGGACAACAAGTGCATCTAGAAGAGTCTTTAGAACGGTTAGGGTTAAGTCCCACGGATGAAGAACGACCAGTTTTAACTGGGATTCGCGAAGAAAAAATTGATGGATCCTATGGCTTGGTACTGGAGTTTGAATCCTCTTTAGTGCCCTGGGAAAGGTGGCAAGAACAACATAATAAAATCGAACGCTTTTTTGGTCCCAATATTCGCGCTCATCTCAGTCAACCGCAATCCGATTGGGTAGAATTGGCGCTGGTTGCTTCCTCTGAGCAACGGTTCGAGCAGGCGCCTTCTGTTTAGGAAGGCGTAATCTCTAACGCCTCTCATCAAGAAATATGAAGAGTTTTTTGAGCTGTGTTAAAGACTGTTTCAAATTATCGCGAAATTGGGGAATTTCTGGGAAAATAAGCGCAACCGGCATGGTAAGATGCCAAAGGTGAATTATAGCAAGTAGAGGAGATAACTTTGGTGTTAAGGGTTGCTGTTGTCGGTTCCGGACCGGCTGGTTCTTCGGCTGCGGAAGTATTAGCCAAAGCAGGAATAGAAACCTATCTATTTGAACGGAAACTGGATAATGCGAAGCCTTGCGGCGGGGCAATTCCCCTCTGCATGGTCAGCGAGTTTGATCTCCCTCCCGAAATTATTGACCGGCGGGTGAGAAAAATGAAAATGATCTCGCCCTCGAATACCACCGTTAATATCAATTTAGAAAGAGAAAACGAATATATTGGCATGTGCCGTCGGGAAGTCATGGACGGCTTTATGCGCGATCGCGCCGCTCGCTTGGGCGCTAATTTAATTAATGGCACCGTCAATAAGCTAGAGCTGCCTCAAAGCAGCAATGAGCCTTATACCCTCCATTATGCGGATCACTCCGATGGCAAATCAGTGGGAACGCCAAAGACGCTGCAAGCAGATTTAGTCATCGGGGCTGACGGTGCCAATTCCCGAGTTGCCAAAGCCATTGAAGCAGGGGATTATAACTATGCGATCGCGTTCCAAGAGCGGATCCGGCTTCCCGAAGACAAAATGAGCTACTATGAGGAACTGGCCGAGATGTATGTCGGCAATGATGTGTCTCCCGACTTCTATGCTTGGGTATTTCCCAAATTTGACCACGTTGCCGTGGGCACCGGTACCATGAAGGCCAATAAAAGCCGAATTAAAGAGCTTCAAGCTGGGATTCGCGCTCGTTCTGCCCAACGGACAACCGGCGGGGAAATTATTAAAGTCGAAGCGCATCCTATTCCTGAACATCCTCGTCCCCATCGCGTGCGGGGTCGGGTTGCCCTTGTGGGAGATGCCGCCGGCACGGTTACCAAATCCTCTGGAGAAGGCATTTATTTTGCTGCCAAATCCGCTCGCATGTGTGCCGAAACCATTGTGGAAACCTCCAAAAATGGACAGCGCATTCCCACCGAAGATGATCTGAATTTATATCTCAAACGGTGGGATAAACAGTATGGCACGACCTATCTGGTTTTGGATTTATTGCAGCGGGTGTTCTACCGTTCCGATGCCAGCCGGGAAGCCTTTGTGGAAATGTGTTCCGACAAAGATGTCCAGCAGATGACTTTCGACAGCTATCTTTATAAGACCGTAACCCCCGGCAATCCCCTTGTCCAAATGAAAATTACCGCAAAAACTCTCGGCAGTTTGTTGCGAGGACATGCTCTCGCGCCTTAGGGCCGCCGATCGTCAAAAAATTCCTAAAACCAGCATCTGCCAGGTGCTGGTTATGTTTTTTTCGTTGAAACCGAACCAAAAAGGCTAAAGCGAACAAGATGAAACCTGTTACTCTAGAATGCGATAGCGTGTGTACAAAATGAAATATGATGAACGAGCAGCAACAACAAGACGTTAACAACAATAATGAAACGCCTCAAGAGGAACAAACCCAAACAGTAAATTCCCAAGACGATAATCAGCAAGCTGTCTCCACAGAAGCAGAACCGGTGGAGGCAACGGTTGCTGAGGAAAATCAACAACAACAGCAACAAGAAATTGCATCGGAAGATCCGGAACAATTAAAAGCAGAAATCCAGAATCTTCAACAAAAATTGGAACAAGAAACCAAACAGCGGGAGAGTGTTAGCGCTCAAGCCAAACGTCTGGCCGCTGACTTTGAAAACTTCCGTCGTCGCAGTGAAGCTCAAAAAGAAGAAATTAAAGAAAACGTCAAACAGGAAACCCTCTCCAAAATTTTAGAAATTGTGGATAACTTTGAACGGGCGCGATCGCAGATCAAGCCTTCCACGGAAGCAGAAATGAATATCCACAAAAGCTATCAAGGACTCTATAAGCAACTCGTAGAAACTTTAAAGAGTCTAGGCGTTTCCAAAATGCGACCGGAAGGGGAACCCTTTGATCCTTATTATCATGAGGCAATGTTGCGGGAACCAAGCAATGAATATCCTGAAGGAACAGTGATTGAAGAATTAAGGTCAGGGTATTTGATTGGAGATAACGTGTTGCGTCATGCCATGGTGAAAGTGGCGGCGGCGCCTGAATCTTCAGCAGAGGAAACGGAACAAGCCGCAGAAACCAACGAAAATCGGAATGACAATGAAAACAACAATAATGAGGAACAAACAGCTTAACATGATGGCAATAGTTTTAACTGTTGTTGCTAATTTTCCTCTTAGCGGAGGGAACGATCTTTCTTAGATCGCTGATAATTTGCAAACCACAATCAATCTCCTAATCTCATGGGAAAAGTCATTGGTATTGATCTGGGGACAACCAATAGTTGCATTGCTGTTTTAGAAGGTGGGAAACCTGTTATTATCGGAAATTCGGAAGGGGGACGCACCACTCCTAGTATTGTTGCCTTTAGCAAAGACGACGAACGTTTAGTTGGTCAAACGGCAAAACGGCAAGCGGTCACCAATGCGGAAAATACCATCTACAGCATTAAACGGTTTATTGGACGACGCTGGGCGGAGACGGAACAAGAACGGCAACGAGTTTCCTATACCTGTGTTCTAGGGCGCGATGACACCGTTGATGTCAAAAGTTGGGGGACACAATACACGCCCCAAGAAATTTCATCGATGATCCTGCAAAAACTGAAAGCAGATGCCGAGGATTATCTCAATGAAACTGTTACCGAGGCGGTGATTACTGTTCCGGCCTATTTTACGGATGCCCAACGGCAAGCAACCAAAGATGCAGGTACCATTGCCGGTTTAGAAGTTTTGAGAATTATTAATGAGCCCACTGCCGCTGCCCTTGCCTTTGGTTTAGATAAACAAGAACAACAGCAACAGGTTTTGGTGTATGACTTAGGAGGGGGAACCTTTGACGTTTCCATTCTGCAATTGGGAGACGGTGTCTTTGAGGTAAAGGCCACTGCTGGAAACAATCACTTGGGGGGAGATGATTTCGATAATGTCATTGTGGAATGGATGCTGTCGGAATTTAAAGCCCAAGAAGGGATTGACCTGACACAAGACAAAATGGCAATGCAACGGCTTCGAGAAGCAGCGGAGCGGGCGAAAATTGAACTCTCCACACGCCAAACCACTTCCATTAACTTGCCGTTTATTACCGCCTTTAGTAAAGGCGAAGCAGAAATCGGGCCCAAGCATCTGAAACTAGACCTAACGCGAGCCAAGTTTAATGAACTTTCCCGGGACTTAATCCGGAAAAGTATGGAACCTTTGAGTCAAGCCTTGGATGATTCAGTATTAAGTGTGGATCAGATTGACCGTATTTTGTTAGTGGGCGGCTCTACTCGTATCCCTGCCGTACAGGAAAGTCTCAAAGAATTTTTTCAAGGAAAAGACCCTGACCGCTCCATTAATCCAGATGAAGCAGTTTCCTTAGGCGCCGCGATTCAAGGGGGCGTTTTAACGCAAGAAGAGGAAGTGGACGACCTGCTTCTCCTCGATGTTACTCCACTCTCGCTAGGGATTGAAACCTTAGGAGAAGTATTTACGAAAGTTATTGAACGCAACACAACGATTCCCACCAGTAAGTCTCAAGTCTTTTCCACAGCCAGTGATGGACAAACCTCTGTAGAAATCCATGTTCTCCAAGGGGAAAGGGCCATGGCTAAAGATAACAAAACCCTTGGTAAATTTCTCTTGACTGGCATTCCCGCTGCGCCGCGAGGAGTTCCCCAAATTGAAGTAAGCTTTGAAATTGATGTCAATGGCATTTTAAAAGTATCTGCCGAAGATAAAGGCACAGGACGAGAACAGAGTATTGTTATTAAAGAAACCGGCGGTCTCTCTCAACAAGAAATTGAGCGCATGCAACAAGAGGCAGAACAGTATGCCGAACAAGACCGGAAACGGATGCAGCTGGTGGAATTAAGCAACCAAGCGGACAACCTGTTTTATAGCCATGAGACCACCCTTAAAGATAATGAAGGCTTAATTCCGGAAAAGTTAAAGGCAGCTGCAGCACAGAAAAAACAACAATTAGTGCAAGCCCTTGATGAGCCTGAACCGAAACTGGAAGTGATTCAAACCCGTTTGGAAGAGTATCGACAAGCGGTCTTGACAATGGGAATGCAACTATATAGTAAAGGCAATGATTACCAACAGCAATCTTCATCCCGAGACTATGAAACCGTTGGCGAAGAAGACATAACCCAACAACTCGACAATCGGAAAGAAACCGCGCCGCAATCTCCCACTCAACCCCAGCAAACTCAGCGTCAAGAAACCTCTGAACTGGAAGAAGTTTTCGGAACCTATAATAAAGACACTCAAGACTGGCAAGTTGTCACCGACTCTGATGATGAGATAAATTTGAAAGGCGCAACTGATGATAACCGCACGCAATTCGAGATTGAAGAAGAAGATTTTAATCCCTTCGAGGAATTTGAAGAGGAAGATGATTCCTCGCCAAATGATTACGAGGCTGTAGAATAATAACAATTGAATCATATTGAAGACTTCGTTAAGAGTTGCTACTCTCGAAAGAAGACTCGACCGTACAGAAACTGATAAACGTTAAATATTAAACGACTGCTTTATGGCTGCCGATTATTACGAACTCCTGGGAGTCTCCCGCGACGCAAGCAAGGAAGAGATTAAACGTGCTTATCGCCGTCTAGCACGGAAATACCATCCCGATGTCAATAAGGAAGAGGGTGCCGAAGAACGATTTAAGGAAATTAACCGCGCCTACGAAATTCTGTCTGAACCGGAAAGCAGAGCGCGCTATGATCGCTTTGGCGAAGCAGGAGTTGGTTCCGGAGCGGCTGCCGGTGCCGGTTACCAAGACTTTGCCACTGATATGGGCGGTTTTGCCGATATCTTTGAAACTATCTTTAGCGGTTTTGGCGGCATGGGGACAGGAACTTCCAGTCGCCGACGCACTGGACCCACCCGAGGCGATGACTTACGCCTGGATTTGAAAATTGGTTTCCAAGAAGCGGTCTTTGGCGGTGAAAAAGAAATTTCCATTCCTCATTTAGAAACCTGTGAAACTTGCGAGGGCGATGGTGCCAAACCAGGAACCGGGGCAAGCACCTGCTCCACCTGTTCTGGAAGCGGACAAGTCAGACGAGCTACTCGCACCCCATTTGGCAGCTTTGCCCAAGTGTCGGTTTGTCCCGCTTGTAATGGTCAAGGACGTGTCATCGAGGAAAAATGTGAAACCTGCGGCGGTGCTGGCCGTAAGCAAGAGAAGAAAAAATTGAAAATTACCATTCCGCCAGGGGTGGATAACGGCACTCGCCTGCGCGTTTCTCAAGAAGGAGATGCCGGTTTGCGCGGCGGTTCTCCTGGAGATTTATATGTTTACTTAGCAGTAGAATCTCACCCTGAGTTTAAGCGCGATGGCTTGAATATTCTTTCAGAAATCACAGTTAGCTACTTACAAGCCATTTTAGGCTGTCGTCTTCACGTGAACACCGTAGATGGAGAAGAAGAATTAAATATTCCAGCAGGAACCCAACCGGATACCGTATTAACGTTAGAAAATAAAGGCGTGCCTAAGCTGGGAAATCCGGTAAGCCGAGGGGATCATTTAATTACGGTTCATGTGGAAATTCCCACTCGCCTAAATGCTAAAGAACGGGAATTGCTGGAAGAATTAGCGAAAATTAAAGGAGAAAGTACCGGCAAAGGCGGATTAGAAGGATTTTTAGGACGGGTGTTTGGCGGATGAGTCAGTCAGTTTCACAAACCACTTCACAACCCATTCCCGATGCTCAGTTAGACTTGCGGGGAACCCCCTGCCCCATCAACTTTGTGCGGACTAAGTTACAGTTGGAACAAATGGAAGATGGCGCGTTATTGGAAGTCTGGCTTGATCCTGGCGAACCCATTGAGCAGGTTCCTGATAGTCTGAAGATGGAAGGATATCCCATTGAATTACTGGAAGAGCGCAATGAGTTTTTTGCCCTACAAGTGAGACGATCGGTGTCACAATAATGGCAGAGCAGGATCAGCTCACGGGAACTGTCGTGGCAGTACAGGCTAATTTTTATCAAGTACAGCTTGATGCTTGGGAGATAAAATTACTGTGTACTTGCCGATCGCGCTTGAAGAAAATTGGACATACCGTTATGGTCGGCGATCGCGTGGCGGTGATTGAGCCGGACTGGCCCGATCAACGGGGGGTCATTGCCGAAGTATTCCCTCGCGATACCGAATTAGACCGCCCGCCAGTAGCCAATGCCAATCAGTTAGTCTTGGTCTTTGCCTTAGCGCAACCGCCGCTAGACCCCATGCAGTTAAGCCGTTTTTTAGTAAAAGCGGAATCCACCGGAATTGAGTTGTGTTTGTGTTTGAACAAGCAAGAGCTAGTCTCGGCTGAGGAAAGCAGAGAATGGGAGAAGCGGCTGCAAGGCTGGGGCTATTCTCCGTTTTTGATTAGTGTGGAAACCCAAACCGGATTAGCCGAACTTCGACAACAGCTTCAAGATAAATTGACGATTTTGGCGGGTCCCTCTGGTGTGGGAAAATCCAGTTTAATCAATCTTTTGGTTCCCCAAGTGCAATTGCGAGTCGGTGCGGTGTCTGGAAAACTCCAGCGCGGGCGGCATACCACTCGCCATGTTGCCTTATTTGGCTTGCCGGAGGGGGGCTTGCTGGCGGATACACCAGGGTTTAACCAACCGGATCTCAACTGCAATCCTGGTGAATTAGCCTCGTTTTTCCCGGAAGCGCGAGCGCGGCTAGCCCAAGATAGCTGTCACTTTAGCGATTGTTTGCATCGGGAAGAACCCAACTGTGCCGTGCGCGGCGATTGGGAACGCTACCACCATTATTTGGAATTTTTAGAAGACGCGATCGCGCAGTCAAAACAACGGGAACAAACGACGGATTCGGAAGCGAGTTTAAAGGTTAAAATTAAAGATGCCGGCAAGCGCAGTTATGAACCGCGTCTAGAGCGGAAAAAGTATCGTCGCAACTCAAAACGCAAACGCAATCAGGAGTTGCAGGAATGGCGCAAGGAAATCGAAGATGCTGAAGAAATTTAATCAATAACAAAGCAATTGCTTGATTTTTGTTCCAATTTCTAGGACCCTAGAGGTTGCTCATTCAGTTAACACCTTATGAAATCAAGATGTCATCACAGCAATTATCGGAAAAAGTTGCCATTGTTACGGGGGCTTCTCGGGGAATTGGCCGCGCGATCGCGCTTGCCTTAGCGGAACAAGGGGCAAAAGTTGCGGTTAATTATGCCCGTTCCGGAGAGGCAGCCCATGCTGTTGTTCAAGAAATTGCTGACCAAGGCGGAGAAGCCATGGCCGTGCAAGCAGATGTCAGCGATGCCGATCAAGTTCAGAATTTAGTGAAAGAAACCCGCAATCAATGGGGACAAATTGATGTTTTAGTCAATAACGCCGGCATTACCAAGGACACCCTTTTGTTACGGATGAAGGTGGAAGATTGGCAATCGGTCATTAATCTTAATCTCACCGGTGTGTTCCTCTGTACCCAAGCCGTTAGTAAAATTATGCTCAAACAGCGTCAGGGCAGAATTATTAACATTGCATCCGTTGCCGGGCAAATGGGCAATCCCGGACAAGCCAATTACAGTGCCGCTAAAGCAGGGGTCATTGGCTTTACCAAAACCACGGCAAAAGAACTTGCCTCTCGCAATGTGACAGTGAATGCGGTAGCGCCCGGTTTCATTGCCACAGAAATGACCAGTGAATTGGATTCTGAAGAAATTTTAAACTATATCCCCTTAGGGCGTTACGGTAAACCGGAAGAGGTCGCGGGAATGGTGCGCTTTCTCGCCAGCGATCCGGCAGCTGCCTATATTACCGGACAAGTGTTTAATGTGGATGGCGGCATGGTTATGAGTTAACTGCCAGATTCTCTGCACTTAGCAAGCCCAGGAGGTGACAAATATCCCCTCAAAAGCAATCCATCATGACCCTTGATTTTCGCAATGTGAATACCCTGTGGAGTTCAGTTTTAGTAGAAACCCTCTCTCACCTCGGAATAACCACTGCCGTTGTTTGTCCAGGGTCTCGTTCTAGCCCCCTTACTGTTGCGTTTGCTCAACATCCTAGTATTGAAGCCATTTCCATATTAGATGAACGCTCCGCCGCCTTTTTTGCCCTAGGCCGCAGCAAAATTACCGGGATACCAACAGCCTTAGTGTGTACTTCAGGAACAGCTGGGGCAAACTTCTATCCCGCTGTCATTGAAGCCCGAGAAAGCGGCGTTCCCCTTCTGGTGTTAACTGCCGATAGACCCCCTGAGTTGCGCCATTGTCACAGCGGACAAACCATTGATCAGCAAAAGCTCTATGGCAATTATCCCGCTTGGCAGGCAGAGTTGGCTGTTCCCAGCGAAGAAATGGAACAGTTGCGCTATTTGCGGCAAACCTTGGTGCAAGCCGTAGCGCGATCGCGCTTTCCTTATCCGGCACCAGTTCATCTGAACCTGCCCTTTCGAGATCCGCTAGCGCCGACACCGCATTCCGACCTAAGCCGCGTTCAGTCTGAGTTTGACGGCGATTTTTTCTCCCATTTAGTTCCCCCTGCCCCTACAACCATACAGCAACCGTTGCCTTGGGAAACCTGGAAAAGATGTGATCGGGGAATTATTATCGCTGGCGTGGATCAGCCCTGGAATGTTGAAAAATATTGCCGCGCGATCGCGCATCTTGCTGCAACTTTGGGATGGTCGGTTTTAGCCGAAGGGCTTTCTCCAGTTAGGCATTATGCCCATCTGATTCCCAATCTCATCTCCACCTATGACTTTATTTTGCGAGATGATGAGGTTGCCGAGGATCTCATTCCGGAAATGGTGATCCAAATTGGTGCCTTTCCCACTAGCAAAACCCTGCGCCGTTGGCTAAATCAGATTTCGCCGCAATGTTGGGTCATTGAAGAACGAGGTGAAAATTTCGATCCCCTGCATCAGCGTAGTACGTTTTTACATACTACTGTTTCTGAGATTGAGGCCAGCAACGAGACAATTCCTTTACTGTCTTCTTATCAAAAATATTGGTTATCCTTAGAACAACAATTCCGCAAAACAATTGATAACAAGTTTGCTAAGACAACAAAATTAGTTGAACCCAAAATTGCTTGGTTTTTATCTCAAACCCTTCCCGAAAATACCCCTTTATTTATTGCCAATAGTCTCCCGGTTAGAGATATGGAATGGTTTTGTCAACCCAATCAACGACAAATCTATCCTTTATTTAATCGTGGAGCAAACGGCATTGATGGAACGCTTGCTACTGCTTTGGGAATTGCTCATGAGCAAGGGCGTGCTGTTTGTTTAACCGGGGATTTGGCACTCCTTCATGATACCAATGGCTTTCTCATTCGGAAACAATTCCAAGGTCATTTAACGATTATTTTAGTTAATAATAATGGTGGCGGTATTTTTGAAATGTTGCCCATTTCTCAATTTCCCGATATTTTTGAAGACTATTTTGCCACCCCTCAAAATATCAATTTTGCTGCCTTGTGCACCACTTATGGCATCGAATATTATTGTATTCAAAGCTGGCAAGAATTAGCGACTTTATTAAAACCATTACCGAATACGGGAATCCGTGTTTTAGAAATTCAAACCAATCGTCATCAAGGAAAACAGTGGCGAGAGAAGATTATCGAGTAGCGATCGCGCTTTCAGTTGTTTCTCTCATCTCATCTAAACTGACAACCAACGTGGAATTAATATTCAAGACTTTTCCGGTGACGATTCCTATTTGTTGCCAAGCATTGCCTAACTGTTGCTGTAAAAACGCTTCCCATTGTTGTTGGTTGTCGGGAGATACAGAAACCAAAATGCGGCTGGTTCCTTCACCAAACAAGCATTCATCCCAACGTTGACTATTGCTGGGAGAAAGCGTCACTTCTACCCCGAAATTGCCGCTTAAACAACATTCGGCTAAGGCAACGGCAATTCCCCCATCAGCGCAGTCATGGGCTGAGTTAACCAGTCCTTGTTTAATTCCGTTTCGACAAGCCCTTTGAACTTGTTGTTCCAAAGAGAAATCAATTTCAGGGGGTTTCCCGGCAACCGTCTGCTGAACAGTCGCTAAATATTCAGAACCCCCCAAGGTTGCCTCCCAAGTGCCTAATAAATAAACAAGATCTCCCTGGCTATGCCACCCTTGGCCGCAAATATTTCGGACATCTTCTACTAACCCCACCATGCCAATAACAGGGGTAGGATAAATGGGTTGGAGAATGCCTTGGTGATCAAGGGTTTCATTATTGAGAGAGACATTGCCGCCAGTAACTGGGGTATCTAACTGAGTACAGGCTTCGGCAATGCCCTGGCAGGCTTTAGCCAGTTGCCAATATCCCACCGGTTTTTCCGGACTGCCAAAGTTTAGATTATTCGTAATAGCCGCCGGTTGAGCCCCCACACAACTTAAGTTTCTCGCCGCTTCTGCCACTGCCAACATCGCGCCTTGGTAGGGATCAAGATAAACGTAGCGCCCGTTGCAGTCTGTTGTTGCCGCGACGCCGCGATAGGTTTGTACAGATTCGGTTTGTCGCCTTGCCCGAATGACTGTTGCATCCCCCTTGCCGGGCAATAGAACGGTATTGTTTTGCACTTGATGATCATACTGACGATAAATCCAAGCCTTGGAAGCTAGAGAGGGAGTGCCAAGCAGTTGCAACAGAAGATCTTTCCAGGTTTGATTGCCGATTCCTTCCTCGTGGCAAGGGGGAAGAGAATCACTAGTCCATTGCCAGGCTTTTTGGGCATATTCCGGGGCTTGGGAAACAATCTCCCGCTTGTAAACCGGTGTATTTTCCGCTAACGCCTTGGCTGGAATTTCCGCCGCCACATCGCCATGATGAACAATGCGAATAATGGGGTTGGCAATCACTTCGCCCGCAACCACCGCATGGAGTTCCCACTTATGGAAAATCTCAATGAGTTCTTGTTCCCGTCCTTTTTCCGCTACAAATAACATCCGTTCCTGAGACTCAGACAAAAGGTATTCATAAGAGGTCATCTCAGTTTCCCGAATGGGAATGTCGTCTAAATTTAGGGAAATCCCAACGCCGCCTTTGGCTGCCATTTCGGAGGTGGAACAAGTTAATCCCGCCGCCCCCATATCTTGTGCTGCCACAACTGCACCCGTTTTAAATGCTTCTAAACAGGCTTCAATGAGGGATTTTTCTAAGAAAGGGTCACCCACTTGCACTGCCGGGCGATCATCTGCTGAGTCTTCACTGAGTTCAGCACTGGCAAAACTCGCGCCGCCCATGCCATCGCGGCCAGTGGTCGATCCTACATAGAGAACTGGATTGCCAACCCCAGATGCGCCGGCTTTGACAATATCAGCGGTTTCCATTAGCCCTAAGGCCATGGCGTTAACGAGGGGATTGCCGGAATAGGCGACATCAAAATAGATTTCACCGCCAACCGTGGGAACACCAACGCTGTTTCCATAGTGGGAAATCCCTTCCACTACCCCGGTCAAAATGCGACGGGTGCGAGGATTGTCTAACTTGCCAAACCGTAGGGAATTGAGAATAGCAATGGGCCGCGCTCCCATGGTAAAAATATCTCTTAGAATCCCCCCGACACCAGTGGCTGCGCCTTGAAACGGTTCGATGGCAGAGGGATGGTTGTGCGATTCAATTTTGAACGCTAGATGTAAGCCTTCTCCTAGGTCAATGACGCCAGCATTTTCTCCAGGCCCCACCAAAACGCGATCGCCGCAAGTGGGAAAATTTTTAAGCAGGGGACGAGAGTTTTTATAGCAACAATGTTCCGACCACATCACCCCAAACATTCCCAATTCAGCCTTGTTGGGATGACGACCCAAGCGTTTGACAATTTCTTCGTATTCTTCCAGTTTAATGCTTTCAGCCGCAATTTCCTCACGAGAGAAAGGGGCAGTGTCGATGGCAGTCATGACTCATAGTACTGATTCGGGACAGACCTTATTGTATCAGGATGATTGATAGGGTTTGGCAGGGCGGCGGAAAATTTACTGAACTTGATGTTCCGCTAACTAATCGCTGTAAGCTAAAATGTATTCGTACTTTCTATCTCTGATTGTTGTAAGGTCATAGCAATTTTATAGGTTTGAGAAATTTCCAACAAATCAATGTCTGACCTAATTCTATTTTGGCATCGTCGCGACTTACGCTTAAACGATAATATTGGCCTCCACCAAGCCCATGAACAAACCACAAAAGTCGTGGGGGTATTTTATTTAGATCCGCAACTGCTGAACAACGATGACATTGCTCCTGCTAGAGTCAAATATCTGCTGGGATGTTTAAGGAGTCTCCAAACCAGCTATCGCCAAGCCCGAGGAGATTTATTAATTCTACACGCTGACCCCATTGCTGCCATTCCCGAACTAGCCCAAACCTTGAATGCCAACGCCGTCTTTTGGAATCTGGATATTGAACCTTATGCCGGAAAGCGCGATCGCGCGGTAGAATCAGCTCTTAAAGAGAAAGGTATCTCCGTGCAAACCTTTTGGGATCAACTGTTGCATGCCCCAGGGGACGTTTTAACGAAAGGAGAAGACCCTTACAAAGTTTATACGCCCTTTTGGAAAAACTGGCAGCAACAAGCCAAAGCCAAGCCAGTTGGCCAAATTAAACAACTCAGCAGTTTAACAGCAGAAGAAACAGAAAAAGCCCAAGCAATGGGCGCCATTCCCCTACCTCAATTAGAAGATTTCGGTTTAAGTTGGGACAATGAACTTCCCCTTCCCCCAGGCGAAAACGAAGCAAGAGACAGACTGGAACAATTCTGTGATAGTGCCTTATTCGAGTATGATCAAAACCGTAACTATCCGGCAGTCGATGGAACCTCTCTGCTGAGTGCTGCCTTAAAATTTGGTGCCGTTGGTATTCGGGAAGTCTGGCAAACCACCGAACAAGCCTGGAAAAACAGTCGCAGCGATGAAACTCGCCATAATATTCAGGCCTGGCGACAAGAACTGGCTTGGCGAGAATTTTATCAACATGCCCTATATTTTTTCCCAGAATTGGCAGATGGCCCTTTTCGTCCTCAGTTTCAAAACTTTCCTTGGGAAGACAACTTAGACCATTTTCAAGCCTGGTGTGACGGCAAAACCGGTTATCCCATTGTCGATGCCGCCATGCGTCAACTGAATACCATTGGCTGGATGCACAACCGGTGTCGCATGATTGTGGCCAATTTCCTCACCAAAGATTTAATTCTCAATTGGCAATGGGGGGAAAAATATTTTATGCAAAAACTCTTTGATGGCGATTTAGCGGCAAATAATGGGGGATGGCAATGGAGTACCTCCAGCGGCATGGACCCCAAACCGCTGCGCATTTTTAATCCGGCGTCGCAAGCCCAAAAATTCGATCCCGAAGGAGAATATATCCGCTATTGGCTGCCGGAACTCAATTCCTTAGATACGGAAGAGTTATTAACCGGAAATATTTCTGCCATGGAACGGGAAAGTCTCGACTATCCTCAACCCATTGTGGATCATAAACAGCAGCAACGGGACTTTAAACGGCGATATCAGCAACAGAAACAAGCGTGACGAAGAGTTACCTAAGCCAGAAGGTCGCCCTCCTGACTCGGCTTCAGAACGGTGCGTGACAGTTTCCCATCACACCGCTCCTCTTAAACAACGCCAGACT
>PXPI01000041.1 GCA_003021905.1 Cyanobacteria bacterium SW_9_44_58
GATTACAGAGGCGATGCTAAAAGTAACTAATCAAGATATTCGGAATTGGTTTACTCACTGTTGTTACTGTACCTCATGAATTCGAGAATTGCTATATCTCGCTTCCTCAGAAGAATTATTACGAGGACTCAACCAAACTGAAGATGCTGCAACTCAAGACTCAACCGCTTCTGAATTACCTCAAAATAGAAATGCAACGTCTTGGCATCATTATTTACTGACTCCTCTAGGAGTAGCAGGGATTTTAATTTTTCTACTTTCAGGAACGCTTTTGAGTATAATAATGATTAATTTCGGACAAACTTATCTCAGTAACTCTGCTTCTTCCAATTCTCAATCCACTGGCAAAAGTTCTCAAAGTGCCTCCGAACCATCAGAAAGCAACGCGAGTGATGAATCTTCCTCTCAAATTCCCAATCGTCCTAATTTAGCAAATGATGAATTTATTGATCTGGATACGGATAACCTTATAGAAGCAGAACCGGCAGAGGAGGTTTCTTCTCAATCCCAACCCAGTTGCGATGGCAATTTTTACTGCGTCATGATTGAAAATCCCACTCAGACGGAGTATCGAAAAACCCTTCAAATAGCCGGAGATGCTTACTTGCGAGAATTTCCAAAAGTAGGGCAAGTGTTGCAAGTGGGAGCTTTTGACAACCAGTCTCAGGCGGAACAATTGCAACAGAGACTGGAACAACAAGGGTTATCGGCGACCATTTATCAACCTGAATAAGCTTTTCCTGGATGTATGAAAGATAAATTCTCGATTCCGTATCGGGTGCGTTTAGCAGATACTGATGCGGCAGGGGTAGTCTATTTTGCCCATTTATTAGAAATGTGTCATACCGCCTATGAAGAAGTTCTAGTTAACTTAGGGATTGATCTTCCCAAATGGGTTAGACAAGGAACAATTGCTATTCCCATTATTCATGGAGAAATAGATTGCTTGCGTCCAATTTTTTGGGGAGATTTCGTCATCATTACGCTAACGCCCCAACTTGTGTCTGATCATGAGTTTGCCATTACCTATCGATTCACCTCAGAAAGGGAATCTGATCAAATCTTAGCCAAAGGCCAAACCCAACACGTTTGTATTAATCCCTAAACTCGCCAACGAAGGCCGCTTCCTCAAGAAATGACAAGCGCATTAATCGGAAATTCGCAATACAGCGTCGAGTGAAATCCAGGCATTGGTTAGCCCTGTTGGTAAGCTACAATAGCTTTGAAGTTCTAATCTAACGAACTGTTATTAAAGCGACATTTTAAGCAAGTTTTTATTTGAAAATGAGTTTATCCAATCAGAATCGCGTCTGGATTTATGACACGACCCTGCGGGATGGTTCTCAGCAGGAAGGCATCTCTCTTTCTTTAGAAGATAAGTTAAAAATTGCCCACAAGCTAGATCAGTTGGGGATTCCCTTTATTGAAGGGGGATGGCCTGGTGCGAATCCAAAAGATGTGCAATTTTTCTGGCAACTTAAGGAAGAACCGCTGTCTCAAGCAGAAGTTGTGGCGTTTTGTTCCACCCGTCGTCCCAATAAATCGGCAGAAAACGACCCGATGCTGCAGGCAATTTTAGCGGCAGGAACCCGCTGGGTGACAATTTTTGGGAAGTCTTGGGATCTGCACGTTACCGAAGGATTAAAAACCACCTTAGATGAAAATTGCGCGATGATTCGAGATACGATCGCGCTGTTGCGTTCCCAAGGGCGACGGGTGATTTACGATGCAGAACATTGGTTTGACGGCTATCAACACAACCCCGAATATGCCCTGAAAACCTTAGAAACTGCTGTGGAAGCAGGGGCAGAATGGCTGGTGCTATGCGATACCAACGGCGGCACCTTACCGAAAGACGTCAGCGCGATCGCGCAACAGGTCGTCCAACACTTTAACATTAATCCCAATGATGACAGCTCGCCCAAATTAGGTATCCACACCCATAATGATTCCGATACTGCCGTTGCCAGTTCCTTGGTGGCTGTGGAAAATGGGGCAACCATGGTCCAAGGGACAATGAATGGCTATGGAGAACGTTGCGGCAATGCCAATCTCTGTTCGGTGATTCCCAATCTGCAGTTGAAAATGGATTACTTGTGTTTAGAACCGGAACAATTAGCGAAACTTACCCCCACCAGCGACATTATTAACGAAATTGTCAATTTTGCCCCAGATACCCATGCCCCTTTTGTGGGACATTCCGCCTTTGCCCATAAGGGAGGGATTCACGTTTCGGCAGTGGAACAAAATCCCCTCACTTACGAACATCTGAATCCAGAAGTCATTGGCAATGAACGGCGCATTGTCATTTCCGATCAAGCCGGCATTAGCAATATTGTGGCAAAAGCCCGGGCCTTTGGCATTCATTTAGATAAAAAAGATTCCGTCTGTCGCGATATTCTGCAACGCACCAAGGAATTAGAAAACCAAGGCTATCAGTTTGAAGTCGCCGAAGCCAGTTTTGAATTGCTGGTTTATGAAATGCTGGAACAGCGTCAGCAAATGTTCCAACTTAAAGGCTTTCAAGTCAATTGCGATATGTTGAGAGGTGAGGAAGCCTTATTAAGCGATGCTGTGGCAACCATTAAGGTCGGGGTCAACGGTGAAGATATCTTAGAAGCGGCAGAAGGAAACGGCCCGGTTTCTGCCTTGGATGCGGCGTTGCGGAAAGCTTTGGTGAAATTTTATCCCGACATTGCCTATTTCCATTTAACAGACTATAAAGTACGGATTTTAGACAGTACCGCCGGAACCGATGCCATTACCCGAGTTTTAGTAGAATCCAGCGATGGCAAAGAACGTTGGACCACAATCGGTGTTTCCACCAATATTCTGGATGCATCTTACCAAGCGGTGGTTGAAGGAATTGAGTATGGTTTATTAAAACGGAATGGGGGCTTACAAAATGCAACAAAAACGGTCAACGAGCAACTGATTAGCAAGAATGAGTAATCGTGTCGCAAACAACACTGTATCAAGATCGCTTTAGTGCCGGCGAAGAATTAGCCCAAGCTGTGGCGGCTGCCCTAGCGGGCAGAGAATCTTCCGTCAGAATATATGCTTTGCCTCGGGGAGGAATTCCTGTTGCAGTTCCCATGGCGCAACAATTGCAGTGTCCCCTGGACGTATTGGCCGCGAAAAAAATTTCCCTGCCGCCGAATTCCGAGTTAGCGTTGGGGGCAGTGACGCCTGATGGAACAACCGTTTGGGGCAAGTCTTCTCCTGTTAAACGCAAAAATGAGCAAGAACTGGAACAAGCCAGAGAAGAAGCCTTAGCTAGCGCGATCGCGCAACAGGAACAATTTAGTCCCAATTGTCCCGCCGCTTCCGTGGAAAATGCCATTGTTGTTATTGTCGATGACGGCATTGCCACTGGCATGACAATGATGACAGCAGTAGAAGCGTTACGGAAACAACAGCCTGCCCAAATTTGGATAGCTGCCCCTGTTGCCCCGCCCGAAATTGAAGAACAATTCCAGGAAATCTGCGATCGCGTCCTAATTTTGCAAACGCCGGATCCCTTTGGAAGTGTGGGTCGCTTTTACACGAAGTTTTCTCAAGTTTCTACTGACCAAGCCATTGCTTACTTACAGGGAGAAATTCCCCGCTAGCGCCAAATAGCATCCGCCACTCGGGACACTTCCCACATCTGGGGCAAATCATGAACGCGCAGAATATCCGCCCCTTGCGCGATCGCGGCACAGCAGGTGGCAGCAGTTCCCCAAACCCGTTGTTTGGGATCGTCTTGATTTAAAATTTGGCCAATAAAACGTTTGCGCGAGGTTCCGACTAACAGGGGAACGCCTAGCGATCGAAACTGATGGAGTTGTTGCAGCAATTCCAGATTTTGTTCATAAGTTTTGCCAAAGCCAATACCAGGGTCAACAATTAAGCGCGATCGCGCAATGCCGGCTTGTTCCGCTGCTGTAATCCGCTCCCTTAAAACCTGTCGAATCTCTCCCAATAAATCTTGGTAATCGGTCAATTGTTGCATGGTTTCTGGGGTGCCGCGAATGTGCATAAGGATGATGGGCACTTCCAACGCCGCGACAGTGGGTAACATTTCGGGATCAAAAGTGCCCCCGGAAATATCATTAACCAAGTCTGCCCCAGCGCGAATGGCTTGCTGCGCGATCATGGATCGCGTCGTATCAACGGAAATGGGAACATTAAGAGATTTACGAATCGTTTTAATAACCGGAATCACTCGCTCTAATTCTGCTTCGGGAGAAATGGGAGTTGCCCCTGGGCGAGTCGATTGTCCGCCGATATCGAGCAGGTCCGCTCCCGCCTGAACCAATGCCTGAGCCCGGTTCCAAGCCGCCTCTGAATCATTATAATCCCCGCCATCGCTAAAGCTATCGGGGGTGATATTTAAAACGCCCATGAGATAGGTTTGTTGTCCCCAGACAAAACAGGTGTCTCGAAGTTTTAAATGTTGCACTTGCTGATTCATAATAGTTTCGATAACTGTTCCCCCTGCCACAGGGGGATTGGGACAATTATCCTCTTCCTTAACTTAAGCGGACTGATAATTGACGATGCGGGCAAAGCCTTCGGGATCTAAACTTGCCCCCCCAACCAAGACACCATCAATTTCCGGTTGCGCCATAATCTCATCAATGTTGGATGTTTTCACAGAACCGCCGTATTGAATGGGAACATCCCCACTTGTTAACTGAGAGCGAATCAAACCAATGACCCGGTTCGCTTCTTTGGCATCACAAGTATCTCCCGTGCCAATTGCCCAAACTGGTTCATAAGCAATCACTAAACGCGAGAGATCAACACCGGCTAAATCCGCTTTCAGTTGGTTAGCAATAACGGTTTCCGTTTCGCCAGCGTCGCGCTGTTGTTTACTTTCTCCCACACATAAAATGGGAGTCAAGCCTGCTTGTTGAGCGGCACGAGCCCGTAAATTCACCGTTTCGTCAGTTTCTCCAAAGTATTGGCGGCGTTCACTGTGTCCCACCACAGCATAGGTAACCCCGACTTCGGTCAGCATCCCCGGGGAAATTTCCCCGGTAAATGCCCCTGACTCTTCCCAATGCACATTTTGTGACCCTAAACGAACACGCGTGCCATGTAAATTTTTGGACATCACCCCTAAATCCGTATAGGGGGCGCATAAAATGGCTTCTCGGTCTTCGGCAGTATTCTCCAATTGAGGCAGAAAACTTTGCAGAAACTCTAAGGATTCTGCTTGTGTTTTGTGCATTTTCCAGTTTCCGGCAATAACAATTCTACGCACTGTCTATATCCATTTTGAATAATCTTGCACAATTTAGTTTATCGCCCAAGGGGAAATGCTTCCAAATTATTGTTGCAGTTTAAGGCCTTGTTTCTAATAGGGAAATCGGTTCTCCTTGTTGGGGTTCGATAATCTCTGTGGCAACATTGGCTTGTTGAAGGCGCGATCGCGTTTCGTCGGCACTCCCGTCGGTTTTTAACAGGGATAGTAACGCCCCTTGATAATTAATTTCGCCACCGGCTGCTGTGGCTAAAATGGCCTGGGGTTGCAACCATTGCGCCAGTTGGAAAGCACTGTCTTTGCCATTAATAATCGGCCCTGCCAAAGGCAGCTCCAAATTAACAATAGGATTAATCACCACATCCACCGGGGAATATTGCTTCACTTCTTCTGAGGGAAACCCGTGGGGTTCGTAATAAAGCCGTTGCTGTGGGGTTAAAGCAGTGACAACATAGGCATTTTCTGTATCTAAACCAACAGGGGCACCAGGAAGGGCACGAATTTCCAGTTGGTCTTGGAAGGTATAAGATTCCCCTTGCGGTAAAGCGGTAACATCTTCAAAGCCTAGGTCTGTTGCCACTTCTGCCGCATTTGGCGAGGCCACTACAGGAATACTTTTGTTCAGCGTCTTTAGCGTGGGTTTATGGGCATGGTCCTCTAATCCTTGGGAAAGTAAAATCAGATCAATCCGCTCTGGTAAAGCAGGAGGATCCACCTGACGCGTTCCTCGAAACAGCCAAGGCCAGTTCAAAAAGACGAGATCATCGACTAGCCAAGGATCTACTAAGATGTTTAAGTTCTCCCATTGCCAAAGCCAACTGTTGGCGCCTAAGTAAGTTAACTGCATTTTGTCAAATTAAGTTTACAAATTGTTACCTTCTTTCAGTAAACCACAGTTGGCGCCTCACGATCATCGGCTAGCAAGCAGAGATTAATCGTTGCCAAAGAAGATTTCAAAGAAACGGAATCCTTGGAAAATTTGGCTAAGCGGGTTAAGAATTGTACCCACTGTATCCGAAACGGAAGCCAAGGTGGATTTGTCCACAACAATCACATCATTGTTGCGCAAAATCGGATTGGTTTGCTGATCAATGCCTTGATTCAAGTTAACGTCAATTTCCCTTCGCGTAACAGTGCCGTTGGGATTAAGACGGACTAACTCCACCTCTCCTTTATCGGCGCGATTATTAAAGCCGCCGGTAGCGAGAATCGCTTGATTAAGGGGGGTGTTAGCCGGCAGTTCTAGGGTACCTGTCCTCTCAGCTTCCCCAATCACATTCACCCGAATGGTTTCGGGTGAAAAACTGGCAGAAGCAAGGGCTTCAGCTTCGGTGGGATTGATGTCCTTGGCGCGGGGCACGACAATGGTATCTCCCGATTGCAGGATCACATTTTCTGTTACTTCCCCCCCTTTCAATAATTGCCATAAATTGGCATTCAGGACTTTCTGAGTTCCTGTGCCCGTTGTCCGTTCCACTTTAATATTGCGAATGTCGGAAAAGTTAGTAATTCCCCCGGCAGCTTGGATGGCCTTGGTTACCGTCGGCGGTGTTCCCGACTGTCCTCCTTGCACTTCATGGGAGCCCGGGCGATTCACTTCTCCCACCACAGTGACTTCCAATGCTTGAGACTGAGGCGCGATCGTGCTTTGCGACAGTTGTCGGGTTTCTCGAGCATTATTTTCAGCAACCGTTGGAATAATAATCCGATCGCCATCGCGCAACGTTACATCTTGCACAATTTCTCCCTCTTCCACTAACTTCCAGAGATTAACCGTTAATACTGAGGGTTCTCCTTGAATTTCACGGCGCAGTTTCACTTCTCGGACATTAGCGGAGCGGGTAATGCCGCCAGCTTGTTGAATGGCTTGTGTAATGGAAGGAAACTGTTGATTATTGCCCTGTCCTCCTCCTGTACCACTACCATTAGTAGAAGACAAAGTGTAGGAACCGGGGCGATTGACTTCTCCCGAAATGGCAACTCGGATGGGACGACGCTGGGATAAGGTTACCGTTACAATAGGGCGCTGTAGAATTGGTTTATAACGGTTAGCAATTAATTCCTGAGCTTCGGCAATCGTTAATCCTTTGACATCAACACTTCCAACAATAGGTAAATTCAGAGTACCATCGACAGTAACCCGATAATCGCCAGTATATTCAGGAACATTGAAAATGTTGATATTTAGGACATCTCCTGCCCCCAACGTATAGGGCGTTTCTTGATATTGAGGAGATGGGGAGGCTTTAGAATCAAATGGCCTAGACTCATTGGCGGGTTGTTTTAACTGTGAGGGAATTTGCGCTGAGGTAGAGGGCGCCCATAAAAAATACCCGCCGATAGGAACAATTGCGCTTAAAGTAATCCCAAACCAACGGCAAATTGTATTTTCTTTCATAGTTTGTATTTTATTTCACTTCTATCCCCGATTGAAGAAAACGATGCAATCAGGATGGGCAGTTATTTTTTAGGAAGATTGATTATTACCGTTATTGTTAGTAGAAGCTAAAGAGGCTTGATTGGAATCAGCAGTATAGTTATTGTAATAGCTATAATATCGTGTATAGGAGGAATAGTAGTCACTGGCACTTCCCTGTTTAATTCCATTAGCGACTGTTCCTAATACGCGAGCTTGGGAAACGTTGAGAAGATCGATAACATCTTTGAATATTGAGCGGTTGGTTACTCCTAATCCAACAACTAGAATTAAACCATTGGTTAAGGGAGTCAATAGTCTCCCATCGGCTAAGCCTCCTAAAGGAGGGATATCATAAAGAACTAAATCAAAAGACTCTTCCCATTGTTGCGCTAACTGCTTCATACTATTGGAAGAAAGAAGACGGGTGGGATCGGGAGGAGTCGATCCAGAGGTGATGACATAAAGATTATTATTGAACGATGATTGCTGAAGGGCTTGTTCTGAGCTTACTTCCCCGGAAATGATATTAGATAGACCATATTGATTGGGTAGTTCTAGGATTTGGTGAATTTGCGGCAAACGTAAATCGGCATCAATCAATAATACCCGTTTTCCGACAGAAGCGGCCGCCTGTGCCAGATTTAAAGCAACAGTCGATTTTCCCTCTTCAGGAATACAAGAACCAATCACCAACGATTTGATGGGTTGATCGGGATTCATAAAAGAAAGATTGGTATGTAGGGAGCGAAACGCCTCTGCAAAAGCAAAAGACGACATGAAAACGGTATTTGGCGTTGAAAGTTGCCCGTTATCATGATTGAGTTGCTCTAATTGTTGTCCTTGCAATTGTGAGTTGGACTTGGACGAGCTAGCTTCCGGTAAGGTTTGTAATTCTCTGTGAAAAGGAATAATCCCCAAATTTGCTAGATTAGTCATTTCTTTGAGATCATCTGGGGTATGGAATTTATTATCAAGTTTTTCTACTAGAAAAGCAGCGCCAGCTCCTGCTAATAGTCCGGCAATTGCGCCTAGAATTAATCCTTGAGTGTTACTGGAGATAGGTTGATTAGGTTGATAAGGAGATTCTAAAAATTGCCATGGTATTGTCTTTTGTACCGCTTGAATTTTTAATTGCTCTCTGCGATCAATGAAACGTTCTAAGTTTTGCTGAGCAACTTGTAAACGCTGAGTAATGCCTTCATATTCTCTTGCCAATTCATTCATTTGTGTTATTTCTTGATGAATTTCCTGTTCGGCGTCTTCTAATGCTGATTTTCTAATTTTTAAAACACGAATTTCATTGGTGGCATTAATTAAATCTTGAGTTAAAGAAAGACGAACGGGATTCGGAGAGCTAATAGCTGAAGGCATTTCCCCATCAGTTTGTTCTTTTCCTAATACTGCTGACGCTTCTTCTTTCAGTAGTTGTATAATTTTTTCTTTTTGCTGTTGAAGCGCTTCTATATTGGGACTATCTTGCGTAAACCGTGCTGATTCTACGGCAATTTTCGTTTCGATTTCCTGGAGTTGATTTAAAAGTTCTTGATAGCGAGGCGCTTCACTGAGAGCTACTGTCGTCATGGCTTCATCTAATTCCAGTCCCAGTTGGTTTAATAAGTTTTCTCGTAGAGATAGTTTTTCTTCAATTTGAATTTGCGTTTCTCTTTGGCGTTGCTCTAAATCCGTAATGTTGCTAGATAATTGATTGGCAGTTTTTGTGGGATCAACAACATTATGTTCATTTCGAAAATTTTCAATTTCAGCTTGAATAGAATCAACTTTTTTCTGCAAAGACGGCAATTCTTTCTCAATCAGATCTAAAACCCTTTGCTCTGCTTGTTTTTTTTGTTGTTCCGAATAAGCAATATATTCCTCAGCAACTGTTTTCGTTACGGCACCTGCTAATTGAGGATTTTGCGATTCGTAATTTACTTGGAGAACTTTCGTTTCTCCCACTCGATTTACGTTTAACTGGTCCACTAATTGTCCATAACTTAACGCTGGATAATCTTGTTTCAATTGTTCATAAATGGGACGCATTACTTGTGAACTTTTTAAGACGTGAATTTGCGTGGGATAGTCTAAACCTGATTCTCGTGTCCGATTGCCGCTCCCATCTAGCTGTTGACTTAACTGCTGAAATTTTTGATTCCCTGCGATTGGTTCTACCAATAGTTGGAAACCACTCCGGTAGCGAGGCGGTTGACTTAAGGTTCTTGTCCAGATTCCCCCAGTAACCGCAATAGCAACAATTAAAATCAACCAAGCACGGCGACGAGCAGCGTTAATGATTTGCCTTTTATTAAAGGATTCTTCTTCTTCCCATACTTCTAACCCTGCTGTTTGAGAGGTGTTAGTGGAAGAGGAGTTGGAGAAAGGATAAGGTTGCGTCGAAGAAGTCATAATTTAATGTCACTCTAGAAACAGCGAGGCTTTTCCCTACTAATTTAAATTAAATTGGAGGTACTGATTAAACTTTGATTTGATTCTAATCGTTTTTCCAAAAAGAAGCTATACTCAATTGAAATTAATGAATCTGAATTGAGTTTTGTCAAGGGGGATACAATGAACAGAAACTTAAGGGATGCTAACTTGTCACCGATTCTAAGTTAACTGTTCGAGCTTGTTTTGAATGGAAAAGCGATTAGAGCTGGATAAGCCTAACAAAACTTGTACATATTGTTGTGCTACTACCTCTGGGGTAAAGTGAGTTTCTAAATAACGACGACCAGCTTGACCCATGGTTTCAACTTTTTCACGATAGGTCGCGAGAAAACGGATATAGTTGGCTAATCCTTTACTGTCTCCATTAACAAACGTTTGACCACAACCAGCTTCCTGTAAAATTTGAGACAAGTAAGAATGTTCTTCACAAACCGCTGCTACCGGTTTTCCTGCAGCGAGAAACCCATAGAGTTTACTGGGAACAACTAATCCTTCCATCCCTTGACGAATCGTTACCAGGGATAGGTCGCAAGCAGTTAAGGAGTTAGGCAAATCTTTCTTTGGTTGAAAGGGTAAAAATAAACAATTGTTTAGGCCCCATTGCTTAATGACGGTATGATAACAGTCATTATATTTTGCTCCGCCACCGATAAAAACAAATTGAATCGGTTCATCTTTTAATTTCCAGGCGGTTGCCATAATCGTTTCCATATCATGACAACGTCCCATATTTCCTGAGTAAAGTACTGTAAAAGGTTGGACTAAATTATGTTTAATGGCAAAGGGATTTTCTGTTTTTGGTTTTGGCGTAATATAATTGGGATCAGACCAATTCGGAATGACGCTAATTTTGTCAGCAATATCAGGATATTTAGCAATAATACGTTCTTTCATAGTTGAACTGAGAACGATAATGCCCTGAGCATTTCGCCAAGTTTTTTCATTGAGCCAATGCCATAAGCGAGTTAACCAATGGTTTTCTGAAATTACATTTAAGGTGACAGCAACATCAGGATAGAGATCATAGAGTAAACAGACGTAAGGTAGCCTAAATATTAACTTTGCCAAGTAGCCTAAAAAAATTAGATAGGGAGGTTCTGTCGTTAGCAACAATACATCTCCTCTATAACGAGGTTTCAGCAGTTTTAAACCAGCAATTAAACAAAAGAGTAAGCCATTAATCACTCGTCCCCGAAGACGTTGAGGCCAAAGACGGGAACTTAGGGAACGTCGCACATTTAAATTAGTGTGTTGCTCTTTGCCAGTAGCAAGTGTTTTTTGTCGTGCATATGCTGGCTGTCCTGTAATGACTTGTATTTTGATGTTTTGCTGGCTGAGTTGATTAGCGAGTTCTTCAATTAATTGGCCAGTCGCTGCATAATCAGGAGGATAAAATTGGGTAATAATTGATACTTTAGTCATTTGATTTTACTTACGCTTCAATTAAGTTACTCTAATTGATTCCAGAAAAAAATTGAGAGTTAGAAATATTGTGACTTATATCACATATAGTAATTGAAAATAAAAAAATTTCAATACTAGGTTACAAGCTTGTTTTTAGTCTCTTTCGTAATTTCAACAATTGCTATAGCTCACTCAAACATCAATTCCTTAGCCTTTAGATATTAATACTGCTATTACGTTATTGTTATGTACTGAAAATAGTTATTTTTAATGAAAATGCTACATAACTATCCTTAGAGTATCTTAATCATGTAATCCGATTATTGACTAAGGGCAATCTTTGACTGAATTAAAAGCAATAACCTCTGGATAGGAATTATAAAATATGCTTAGGAATTCAATGTTTTCTGTTAGAAATCAGCTTTCAAGTGCTAGTTTAGCGAGAATATTGTATGTTATCAATATATGTGCGAAAACGGTCTAAATCTGCTTGCAAGGTTGATTCCACAACTTGTCCTAAAAACAAACTATCCATGATTTGTCCGAGAACTCCCGGTATCGAATAGGCAACCGATAAGCGAACAATACTGCTGGTTTTGCGATCATAAAATCGCACAGCCCCTTTATTGGGCAAGCCATCTACGGATTCCCACTGAATAATTTGCTGGGGAACTAAGTTGGTAATTCGAGATAACCAACTAAACTCCCACCCTCCGGTAGCAAGTTTCCAACGGGATAACTCAGGATTATCGGCTAAAACTTCCACCGAATCAATCCATTTCATCCACTTCGGCATTTGTTCTAAATCCGACCATAACTCCCAGACCAGATCAATAGGGGCGTTGACTTCGATTTCGACACTGTGTTCTAGCCAGTTAGACATTAAAATTTACCAAAACTTACTGATCAACGTCGGAAATATCAAAAAACATCTTTAATGAGGATTGACCTGATTGCCTTAGTTCCCAACTGGCATTGGTTGAGATATAGTTTTTAAAACGGTTTGGGCCGCTCGTTCTCCCGAAATTGTTGCTCCTTCCATACTGTCGATATAATCTTGTTGGGTATAACTGCCAGCAAGGAAAAAGTTTCTCACGGGGGTTTTTTGATTCGGGCGATAGACATCCATTCCCGGGGCTTCTCGGTAAAGCGATTGTGCCAGTTTAACCACACTATACCAGGTCATGTTCAGGTCTCGGGAAGAGGGAAATAATTGTTGAACTTGGGAAAGAACATGTTGCGCGATCGCGCTGTTGCTTTGTTTAATAAAGGGATCGCCTGGGGTCAAGACTAACTGTAACAATGACCCTTCTCCTGGGCGATAATAATCCCCAGGACTGGTGAGGGCCAAATCAGCAAAACAGGAAAAATCGGCATCGGGCGTATAAAGCAAGTTATCTATCCCGGTTGCTTGTTGCAATTGTTTGCGTTTTGCCGGGTCTTGCAATTCCGTTACCCAACCGTCAAACCGCAACTGAACCGTTGCTACGGGCACGGCATCCAACTGGTAAATATTATCAAAGGTTGGCCATTGACGCCAGGCTTGGGGAAGCAATCGCTTAATTCCAGGCACATCGCAAGCAGCGACATAAGCATCGGCAGTAATGGTTTCCGTTTCTTCGCCTTTCCCAACCACCAATCCTGTCACCGCAGTTTCCCCGTCTTTTTCTTCGTAGAGAACGTCTTTTACCCGACAACGGGTATAGATTTTTGCCCCTCGCGCTTCCAGATAATTCAGAATCGGTTGATGAAGATATTCTTGGGGAGATCCTTCCAGCATTCGCAATACTGAGGCTTCGCTTCGCGCGGCAAATAACTGGAAAATGGTTAACATGCAGCGGGCAGAGATGTTTTCCGTGTCGATGAACCCTAAAGCATAAGCAATGGGGTTCCACATCCGCTGCAGACTGCCATTGTTCCCGCCATGTTGGCGAAACCAGTCGGCAAAACTAATTTTATCTAAATCCCGGATGGTTTTCATAGCACCATCCAAGTCCACTAATCCTCTCACAATGGGGCTAGTGCCCAATGCCAACGAGTTGGCCATTTTGTCAATGGCAGACAGTTGTGAAGTGGTAAAAAATGCCTTTAAGCCGTTGAAGGGGGCACCGGTGAGGAACCGAAAATCCAGTTCTCCCACATTTCCCCCTTGGTTAATAAACGTATGGGTATGTTCTTTGCGGCGTAAATTCGCGATCGCGCCCACTTTCTCCATTAACCCGAATAAATGGGTATAGCAGCCAAAAAAGACATGCAACCCCATTTCCACATGATTGCCGTCTTTATCTACCCAACTGCCGACTTTGCCGCCCACAAACGGACGCGATTCATAAATTTCCACTTCCCAACCGGCATCTGCTAAATTCACAGCAGCGGAGAGTCCTGCTAAACCCGCACCAACAATTGCAACTCGCATTCAGCTTGATTATCCTTCTCTAGCGTTTCCGACGGTAAAAAAATATGTTTGATAGATTGTCTGTTACTCATTATTTGTTATTGTATCTTGGTTATTGGTCACGGGTTACGAATCAATGATCACTATTTATGAGTTATACACCGCCACTGGCCCGCTTAATTGAACGGTTGCAAGGGTTGCCGGGAGTGGGGCCAAAAACTGCTCAACGTCTTGCTTTTCATATTCTCAAGCAACCGGAAAAAGAAATTGAAGCCCTTGCCAATGCCCTTATTGAAGCTAAAAAACAAATTGGGTTGTGTCAAGTCTGCTTTCATTTAAGCGCCGACTCCGTTTGTGAAATTTGCAGCAATCCCAACCGGGATGACAGTACGATTTGTGTCGTTCCCGACTCTCGCGATGTCATTGCTTTAGAAAAAACACGGGAATATTCCGGCAAATATCATGTTTTGGGGGGCGTCATTTCCCCGATGGATGGCATTGGGCCGGAACAATTGCATATTCAGCCCTTAGTGGAACGGGTGAGTCAAGAAACTGTCAAAGAGGTCATTTTGGCCATCAGCCCTAGTGTGGAAGGAGACACCACTACCTTATATCTGGGTCAACTGCTAAAACCGTTTACCCGGGTCACTCGTATTGCTTTTGGTTTGCCAATGGGAGGCGATCTAGAATATGCTGATGAAGTTACACTTGCCCGCGCGTTAGAAGGACGCAGAGATTTAGATTAATGTCATTAGCAAGGGAAAATTTTGCTCAGGAAGTCAGCTTAGCAGACCAAGATATAGACTTGGCCAAAGTTGCCCTGTATATTGCCCAAGAAGAAACCCCAATCCTACAAATTGACCCCTATCTAGCGCAGTTGGATCAATGGGCGGCACAAGTTGCAGAATTAATCCCTGCCGAACGTTATCCCATGCGGATCATTCAATGCCTCAATCAGGTATTGTACAAGGAGTTGGGATTTCAGGGCAACCAAGCGGATTATTACGATCCCCGCAATAGCTTTTTGAATGAAGTAATGGAACGTCGCACCGGGATTCCCATTACCTTAGCTTTAGTTTATTTAGAAGTAGCGCGCCGCCTTGATTTCCCCATGGGGGGCATTGGGATGCCGGGACATTTTTTAATTCGCCCTGAGTTTAAAGATGTGGGGATTTTTGTGGATGCTTTTCATCAAGGAGAAGTGTTGTTTCCTGAAGATTGCCGGCAACGCCTGCAAGAAATTTATCAACAACCGGTGGAGTTGGAACCCCAATTTTTAGAAGCGGTTACCAAACGAGAATTTCTGGGGCGAATGCTCACCAATCTCAAATTGATTTACATTAATCGTCAAGATTTAGAACGGGCATTGAGCGTGATTGAACGGTTATTATTAATCTTTCCCGATGCCATTGCTGAACAGCGCGATCGCGGGCTTTTATCCTATCAATTGGGAAAAATTCCCCAAGCCATTGCCGATCTCAAAACGTATTTAGCCCACTTCCCTGACGCTTCTGACGCTTCTATGATTCAACTGCTGCTCAGTCAAATTACCCCCGAAGATGCCTAAGTATAGCCGCTTTTGATATATAGGGCTTCAGCAACCCGTTTTAAGCGGCGCAGCTGCGCTGACATTTCTTGTTTGGTGGAACCGGCGGCCAATAGTTCAAATCCGAATTTGACAACAGGATTCGGAACTTTAAACTCAAACCGGTTAATCAATTTCGTTCCCTGGTCATTAGGTTGACATTCCCAACGATCGCGCCCTTGAAAAAATCCGGAAAATTCCCAAACAATTAACCCAGGTTCCCGTTCCACAACGGTATTATTCAGCGTGGGTTGGATGCCTGGCAAATCAATGATAAACCGGCTGCGGCTTCCCAATTGCGTATCCCACTCTCCCACCGGTTCACAGCGCAATCGAGGATTCAGCCAACGGTGCATTAACTCGCGATCGCTAATACACTTTTCTACCATGGTGGCACTGGCACTAATTTGAATCGATTGCTCAAACACTTTGTAGTCTTTCATTACTCACCGTTTTCCGACAGCAAACGTTTGTGACATACTCCCGTCGTTCATCCTACGGATAGAACGCGGGCTTCTCCATCTCGCTTCCGAGACTTCGCGTTTTTTAGTGAGGCGATGCCCAACCCCAC
>PXPI01000042.1 GCA_003021905.1 Cyanobacteria bacterium SW_9_44_58
GATTACAGAGGCAATGCTAAAAGTAACTAATCAAGATATTCGGAATTGGTTTACTCACTGTTGTTACTGTACCTTATAAATTCGAGAATTGCTATATTAAGAGTAATTCCTAATAAATCTTGATGAATTCTACAAATTATACCAATAGTGAAAAACCCTGGAAACGTCGGCAATCTTTAAAGTGGGGGGCAGCAGGAGTTGGGATTGTTGGGGCAAATCTGTTATGGAATCAAGTTGCCCGCAGTAACAATCAGCCGATTATCCCACCCCCGCCTGAAGATACGCCGTTACGAGGAAATGGCGTTAATCCCTTTACTTTCCTTAGGGAATTTAATTATGGAACTGTCAAACAGGAAAATGGACGGACAGTCCGAGAATTTTATCTCGAAGCGACTTCCAGCGTGATTGATCTCAATACAGTCGTCTCTTTCCGAACTTGGAATTATAATGACCGAGTACCAGGTCCCACCCTTCGAGCCAAAAGCGGCGATCGCGTGCGTGTAATTTTTAACAATCAAGGAGGACGTTTCCATACTGTCCATTTTCACGGCATCCATCCCGCTTCAGAAGATGGCGTGCGTTCGGTGCGTCATGGGGAACAAGTCACCTATGAATTTGACGCAAAACCCTATGGGGTTCATCTTTACCACTGCCATGTGGAACCGGTGACCCGCCACATTGGGAAAGGACTTTACGGCATGTTTATCATTGATCCCCCGCAACCGCGTCCTCAAGCTGACGAAATGGTGTTAATAATGGGGGCTTATGACACTAATGAAAATGGGGAAAACAACTTTTACGCCTTTAACGGACTTCCTAACTACTATGATGACTATCCCATTCCCATTCAAAAAGACCAACGGATTCGCGTCTATCTCCTCAACATGATGGAATTTGAATCCGCTGCCACCTTCCATCTTCACGCCAATATGTTCCAGTTATACCGCACCGGTTCTACCCTGACGCCTCACGAAGTGACGGATGCGGTAACCATGGGGCCTTCTGAACGTCACATTATCGAATTTTCCTATAATTATCCGGGGAGATATATGTTCCACCCCCACCAAGACTGGATTGCCGAAAAGGGGTGTCGCGGTTTCTTTAAAGTCCTAGAAAAGACATAATTCGCTATAAAATTCCCCCTAGGAGAGGGGGGTTAAGGAACCTCATCTGTTCTTCAGAAAATAGAGAAGACCGGTGCAAAAAGCTTCTATTTCATCATAAGGTTCTCAATGTCTTTTGCCATATTCGTGACTTCGTCGGCACTATAGACGGATTGAGCGGGAGGCATAATCGTCGGCCAAGCGGCAGAAATTTCTCCCACCATCGTCGAAAGTTCGGTATAGGTTTTTGGATTCTTTTTCACCATTTCTTGGGCATTGTTATAAAGCAATTGTCGCGCAGCGGCAACAAAGCCTCGACCGTCTTGATATTCAGGAATATCGGTAAAGGTATCTTCTTTCAAGGCAATTTTATATTCTGCCGCTGCTGTTGAAACCAGGTTGGAAATGACCTTACCAACAAACTCAGGGGATTGACGTTTACTTTTAGGAACGGCATTTTCTGCACTCGTCAACACGCCCATGGCTTCTTCATAAGCATCTTTCACTTTCCTCTCAGAAGCGCCGCTAGCAGCGACGTCAGTGAGACGATTGAGGGCGGCATCAACGGGACGATATAACCCTTTTTCCTCCAACATGGGCCGCAGCGACGTTAAAATTTCTTTTGCCGGGTGTTCTAAGTGGGTTTGTGCCATTTTATTTTCACCTTGCATATATAAATCAAGCCCAGCAATAAGATGCCCTTTCATTAAGCGGAGATTGGTCATGTAGTCGGCATTGCTGCTAATGTTGCTTCCTTCGCCGCCTTCGCCACCTTCGCCGCCTTCACCGCCTTCACCGCCTTCACCACCTTCGCCGCCTTGATCGCTATAAGGATCATAGGGTTGAAAGCCTTCGTCGCCTTCGCTATTTTCGCCCCCCTGGGCAATAAACTGGGTCGTTTTTTCCGAACTCGCAGCAGGCTTCACACCTTCTGCAGCATTGCTAGGAGAAGCCACAGCACAAGTGCCTGCAAGAATATAAGCACCGACACCAACCCAAAGTTTAATTTTTTGACTCATTTTTTCTCTCCTTAATTAAGAATATTTTCAAAATAAATATTCATGATGGTGAAATAGTATCTCATTTATACCTGATTTTGGCAAGCCTACTGTACCTGATTTTCAAATTTTTCAAGAGCGGCAATTATTTGTCCTTATTGGGTTGACAGCAATTAAGTGTTGCCTAAAGCAAGTAAAATCAAAGATATGAGTTCATTAACAATTCTCGGGGTTGATCCGGGACTGGCAACACTTGGCTTTGGTTGTATTGTTGTGCCGCAACAGACAGCGAAGGTTCCCGCAGCAAGTAAAAAACTCCAAGACTACCAAAACTTTACTCATCATGAGGTCAAACTATTAGAATTTGGTGTTATTGAAACCCCTGCCAAACAGCCAATTCAACAACGTTTAGCGACCGTTTACGAGGACTTGCATAGTGTCATTGCCGAATTTCAACCGGATCAAGTTGCCATTGAAAAACTGTTTTTCTATCGAATGGGAAATACCATTACTGTTGCCCAAGCCACAGGAGTAGTACTATTGGTGTTAGGCCAAGTGAAATTGCCTTATGTGGAGTTTAGTCCCCCTCAAATTAAGCAAACTCTCACCGGTTATGGCAAAGCTGATAAACAAGAGGTGCAAACGGCAATTACCCGTGAATTAAATCTTTCTGCTGTGCCACAACCTGATGATGCAGCTGATGCCTTAGCTGTGGCGTTAACGGCTTGGTACCATTTGTGAAGACGATTGCGCCCTCATTCCCTTAAATATCGAGAATCACCATTGCCCGCCAACCGTTGGGGGTTGGTTCTAGTTGAAACTGATGAAGGGTAACTGCTTTCACATCCACTCGTTGATTATGCTTTTCGGAATCAAGCATTTCGCCTTGAGTTATAGCAGTGAGATGATAATGAGATGCCTCATCGGTTAATTGAACTTGTTGGGGCGAAGTAAGAGAAGTTCGCTATCTTTGTAATAGATGAGTTCCTGGAGAAAATTAAACAGCAATAGATCCAGGGCCTCATTATCTAGTTGCAACTCGCGAGTTTCCTGGAGCGCGATCGCGTCTAAATTATCAATCATAGCATTCATCACTGCATCCCCAGCCGCCCTAAAGACGGCCTCGCGATGGTTTCTCCTTAATTCTCCTGAAGGCGGGTCCCATTGAACGATTTTGGCAAGAAATTAAGAAATTCTTGAAATGGGATCTATTTTTACAGTCAATGGTTGAATGCTGACAAGATTCTGCATAAACCTTTCCTCACGAAAGGCGATATCAACCCCATAGTTAAGTTAGTTGGGGTTAAGTCTGAAAAAGGCACAGGAAAGACAGAAGCCTTAGCTGATTACATCCAAGATTATATTCAGGCTGGCATTCCCGTTTTAGTGCTATCCCATCGCGTCCAGCTAGTAAGAGCGTTATCAGACCGATTTGGAATCGACAACGCCTATAACTTCCGAACATTCGACACAAAAGGGGCGTTAGGATTAGCGTGTGTGGACTCGCTGCACCGACAAGGACAAGCTAATTTTAACCCCGACAATTGGGATGATTATGTTCTCATTGTGGATGAGGTGGAACAAGTAGTTAGCCATACCCTGCTTAGCGACAAAACGGCGGTTAAGGATCATCGCGTCGAGGTGTTAGACAATCTGTCAACCCTTACCAAAAACGCCCGACAAGTCATCTTAAGCGATGCTGATTTAAGCAATCGCAGCTTGGATTATTTCACCTCCCTCATTGGAAGCTGTAGTCGAGAGGTCATTCACAATACTTACTTGCCAGCGCAGGGAAGAAAGCTATTTAATTATAATTCCCCTGAATCCCTGCTTAATAGCTTGATAAGTGAATGTGAAGATTTAGAACTCGCTAAGAAAGAAGGGAACGCGGCGGGTAAAAACATTTTGATTGCTACCGACTCCCAACGGGCTTCTAGCACATGGTCAGCCCAAAATCTCAAGCTATTAATTAATCAGAAATTCCCTAATCTTAAGGTAGGAATTGTTGACTCGGAAACCGTTGGGGATTGCGAGGAAGAGTTACCTAAGCCAGAAGGTCGCCCTCCTGACTCGGCTTCAGAACGGTGCGTGACAGTTTCCCATCACACCGCTCCTCTTAAACAACGCCAGACT
>PXPI01000043.1 GCA_003021905.1 Cyanobacteria bacterium SW_9_44_58
GTCATTTTAATAGCGAATCGTTGCATCTATTTCAAGTTTGACCCTTGTTATCAACGATCGCGCCTCTTCTTTATATTTTCTTTAGGAACAGTCTCTTAGTCAGGGACAGCATTTACCAATTTTTCAAGATTGGGCTTGGCTCATTCAAACAGGAGTAGTGAAAACATATACTTGGAATGAGCAAGGCAATACCATTATTTTAGGTTATTGGGGAAAAGGAGAATTAGTGGGTCAGCCTTTATCAGTGGTTTCTCCTTATCAGGTGGGATGTTGCACCCCGGTAGAAGCACAACGAGTTCCGGCAACTCTTTGGTCTAATTGGGGACAGTGCTTATCTCATCATTGTCAGCAAAGTGAAGAATTATTATTAATTACTCGCTGTGAGCCTTTGCAAGAACGGTTGCATCTATTCTTGCTTTGGTTAGCACGCAAATTTGGACAGCCAGTCCAAGAAGGTTTGCAAATTGGTTTCAAGTTAACCCATCAAGAACTCGCTGATGCAATTGGAAGTTCCCGTGTGACTGTCACCCGCCTTTTAAGTACCTTAGAACAACAAGGTCTAATTGATCGTTTCCATCGCCATTGCATTGTCGTCAAAGGATTAGATCTCTTTCAAGAATAATAAGGAGTTAATCCTTAGACATTTGCAGAAATAGGCATTAAAATATAAAATGATAATCATTATTAGTTAACAACGGTTAGAAGTGAGCTGCTCGATTCCATCAATCGTTGCCAATATCATTATTTTTGAAGAAGACTTTATGACCTTATCGAACCAGAAATCTCCATCTTCAAGTTTGCCTTCTCTCGAAACCGAAGCCCAGCCAGTCGTTTCTGAAGAACAGATGCACCAAGCCGTTCGAACCTTATTACTGGGATTAGGAGAAGACCCCGATCGCGAAGGATTACTCGATACTCCGAAACGAGTGGTTAAAGCCCTCCAATTCCTAACTTCTGGCTATCACGAATCTATGGACGAGTTACTCAATGGGGCGGTTTTTCACGAAGATACCGATGAAATGGTCTTGGTTCGAGATATCGACTTATTTAGTTCCTGTGAACACCATATTCTGCCCATTATCGGTCGTGTCCATGTTGCTTATATGCCCAACGGAAAAGTGATTGGCTTGTCAAAACTGGCACGGATTTGTGAAATGTATGCGCGACGCTTACAAGTACAGGAACGCTTAACGGCTCAAATTGCTGACGCGATCGAGGGATTACTGCAACCGCAAGGGGTAGCCGTTGTGGTCGAAGCAACCCATATGTGTATGGTTATGCGAGGCGTGCAAAAGCCAGGCTCTTGGACAGTGTCTAGTGCCATGCGCGGGGTGTTTGCCGATGATCCGAAAACGCGACAAGAATTTATGGGTCTGATCCGACAACCCCAAAACCTTCGATAGTTTTAATCCTCTCTCTTTTCGCGTGCCCATAGGTAGAGACGGCTCACACAGGATGTCTCTGCCTATTTTTTGTGCCTATATGTCATCGTTACAAAAAATAATCGTTCTCTTCATCGGATGATTGCTCTTTTGACAACCTTTGTTTACAATTATTTACATATTGAATTGAACGACACTCCTAAACTATCAAGAGGTTATCATGGAAGAGAATCGTAACGACTTTAAATTTGGTTTCAACACTTCCGCAGAAAACTGGAATGGTCGCTTAGCCATGATTGGCTTTATTTCTGCTATCCTAATCGAACTTCTTAGCGGTCAAGGTGTTCTCCACTTTTGGGGTTTAATGTAAACTCTATGTTTAATTAGTGAAGCCATTAAGTTATTGTAGCAAATTGCTGGGTAGGTTGTATTTTACCCAGCTTTCGCTATAGGTATATATCTAAAAGCCAATCCATATTCCACCCCAAGCCAAGAGTACAGAAAAAGCGATCGCTGCGATTGCTTGTTGGGTAACTAACCGTAAAGCAAATCGGAAAGATTGTTCTCGCGCGATCGTCAAAACCGTAACTAAACAGGGTAGTAAAACCCCTGCTAAATAAACTCCAGTTAGAATCTGCAAAGGCGTTAAGACAGAAACGGTGTCAGCTTGAGCAAATAGCAACAGTCCATCTTTGCGAATAGAAGCTAAAATCACGGTTAGAGAAGCATCAGGCGGTAAGTTAAAAGCTCCCATCATGGGATTAATGACCGTAGCAAGAGCAGAAATTACCCCCACTGCATCCAAAACTGAGGCGATGAGGGTAATCAGGATGAAAATGGGAATCGCGTTGGTCAGAAATTGCTGAATACTCCCTTTTGCTTCTCGCCAAATATCCATAACTCTCGGTTTTTCTAAAAAAATCTGGTGTTCGATCATTAATTCATTGTGGGGAGAGCAAGCAATCGAAGGAGAACAAATACGAGTGTAAATGAGGGTGGTAATTGTCAAATAAAGTAAATAAGGGATTACCAGCCACTGGAGTTTCGCCGCACTGAAAACAGCTAAAGTTGCCCCAAATTGATAGGAACAAGCCGAACCAAACGCGATCGCGCTGATACAGGTTTGACGAGTGCAGCCAGAACAGGAACGGGTACTAATCACCGCAGGCACATTACAACCAAAGCCCATCATCACTCGCACTAAATCCCGCCCTGATAGTCCAAAGGGACGCAACAGAGGATGTAGAGCAATGGTTAATCGTTCCAATAACCCACTGGCTTTATAAGCACCCAACAGCAAAGCGTACAAAATAACCGTTGGCACTGTCCAGACAAAGAGGAGGGGCCCCATCGTCACGATACCGTAAGACCCGACCAGTATTTCTTTGAAAAGAAAAGGCAGGGAAGAGAGAGCGGTAATAATCGGGTCAAGAGAAGCGCGATCGCGCAGAGCCAACCCCATTGACGATTCTCCAACCAAGTCGGAGCAGGTTCAAGTGAAGGGTGAGTTTCCCTCGGTAGCCAGTGTTGAGGAAATGGAGAAGGGGTTTTCAAAGCTGTGAAAATATCTTCTCGGTTCTTCTCCCTTAAATTTCGGGCATTCACAGGAATAATCTTCAAGCCAGAGGCTTCTTGCCAATTCTCAATCACTAGGTCAGTCCCAGCCTTGATTTTATCCCAAAATGTCATCACCACAATTCCTTGTTTTCCCGCCACTAAAGGCAGTAACTCCCGTAAATCTTCTGCTGCATGAGTTGCTTTAACCACCAAGATCACTGTTTCATTTTCTTCAAGTTGGGCAATCGTGTCTTTACTGGTTTGGGAATCAGAACGGTAAAGGAGTCCTGGCGTATCAATAAACTGATAATCCTTAGTTTCATAAGTTTCACAAGTCACAGTCGATCCGCGAAAGTTAGCACTGTAAGCGGTTTGACCAATGAGAGCAGAAATCAGTTGGGATTTCCCTGTACTTTCTTTTCCAAGGAGCAGAATGGTGCGCTGAGTTGTGCGGGGCATGGCTAGTCAATAAAAATAATGATTATCATTATTATAATAGCCGTTAACAAAACTCTTTGTCGATTTACCATTGATGCTACAATGAGAACGATTATCGTTTTAGACTGGCAAATGGTTACAACAAAAATTAATCAAGCTGTGGATATTGTCATAGTTGGCGCAGGGCCTGCAGGTGTTGGTTGTGGCATTGTCCTCAAAGAGTTGGGAATCGAAAACTTTACGATTTTGGAACGACACCAAGTTGGCGCTTCTTTTATTCTCTGGCCAGAGAAAATGCGCTTTATTACCCCCTCGTTTCCTAGTCATGGCTTTGGATTATTAGACTTAAATGCCATTACTCGTAAAACATCTCCAGCCCTTGCATTTGGTCAAGAACACCTCACAGGGCAACAATATGCCGTGTACTTAAAGACGGTGGCAGATTACTTTGAGTTGCCTGTCCAAACAGAAACTGAGGTAAAAGAAGTTACTCCCTTATCAGAAGGGAAGGGGGATTTCAGGTGGAAACTTCTCAAGGTAGAGTTCAGTCCAAATTTGTCATTTGGGCAGCAGGAGAATATCAATATCCGAATCTCAATCCCTTTCCCGGTGCCGAGTATTGTTGGCATAATTCGCAAATCCGTTCTTGGAAAGATATAGAGGGAGAAGAATTGATTGTCATTGGTGGCTATGAAAGTGGCATGGATGCTGCCTCAAATTTAATTGCCCTTGGGAAAAAGGTGGGAGTAATTGATCCGGCTGAACCTTGGAATAATAACCATCCCGATCCCAGCATTAGTTTATCTCCCTACAGTTTACAGCGACTTGAATTTGTTGAACGCACGGGTCGCCTACAATTATTAGGAAATACCACGGTTAAGGAAGTAGAAAAAATAGGCGATGGATACGCTATTTATACAGATTCTCAAAAATATTTTACGTCTCATCCCCCAATTCTTTGCACGGGCTTTGATACCAGCTTAAAACAAATTGCGTCTTTATTTGATTGGTCTAATGGCTATGTAGCCCTCAATGAAAATGATGAATCCACTCTAACTCCAGGACTATTTGTGGTCGGTCCTTCGGTACAACATGGTAATTTAGTTCTCTGTTTTATTTACAAATTTCGACAACGGTTTGCTGTGGTTGCTAGCGCGATCGAATCGAAGATTCGGTGCCAGAGGCAATCGCGCAACGTCTGGGAATTGATACGACTTCCTTAGAAACTTATCGCCAAGAAGGGCTGTTTCTCGATGATTTGTCCTGCTGTGACAATGACTGTATTTGCTAAGAGCAGCATCAATCTCATAAGTTAGACTATTATTGATTCCCAATGCAAAAAAAACTGATGGCAAAGGAAAAACAGACTGATGTTTGCCAAACTTTTTGTTTCGAGACTGGGAGAGTAAATAACGCCCTCAGCACAATGCTGGGTGATGAAATCCTAGAAGAAACGCAAATCCTTTTTAGTGCTTTAGCTGATCAATCACGACTTAAAATTCTCTACGCTCTCCGTAACGGTGAAGAACTCTGTGTGTGTGATATTGCCAAGCTACTTGGGGTGAAAGTTGCAACGGCTTCTCATCAACTTCGCAAACTGCGCGACCTCAGAATTTTGAAATACCGCAACGAAGGAAAACTAGTCTATTACTCTCTGCGAGATCAACGAGTGATTGATATTCTCAAATTTGCTTTAAATCAAATTATCATCTAAAGAAGCGAAACTTAATCTTTTCCCTATTCTTTCTTTTTCATTCTAACGTTCATTTGAATGTTATATTGTTATTCAAACACTTGCTTGAATATCATTAGATAACAGGAAGAGAGAAAATGGCTGACAATTGCTGTCAGGGAAAAACTCAAGCTTTTAAAAAGCTAAAAGGACGACAAAAGCGTGTCCTCTGGATCGTATTAATCATCAATGCTGTGATGTTTGTTATCGAGTTTGGCGGAGGGTTACGCGCTCAAGCTCTCTCCCTAACTGGCGATTCTCTGGATATGCTGGGGGATGCGTTTGTGTATGGGAGTAGTCTCTATGTCCTCAATCAAGGTCGCAAAGCGCAAGCTAAATCGGCTTTATTCAAAGGGGGGATTATGTTTCTCTCTGCTATAGCAGTCTTTGCGCGGGGAACATACCAGCTTTTTATCAGGGATGTTCCCGATGCAAGTATCATTAGCGAAATTGGTCTGTTGGCGTTAGTTGCTAATTTAATCTGTTTGTTTTTGCTGACTCGTCATCGTAACGATAACATCAATATGAGTGCGGTTTGGCTGTGTTCTCGCAATGACATTATCGCTAATACTTCGGTTTTAGCAGCAGCGGGTCTGGTTTTTCTCACCCACTCTCCCATTCCTGATTTAGTGGTTGGGGGCTTGCTGACGGTGGTTTTTGCCAAATCAGCCGGGAAAGTCCTCTATCAAGGATGGAGAGAATTGCACACTGATTTTTAGGTGGGATTGGCGCGATCAGCCAAAGGCTTAGTGCTACGCACATCGCGCAGCGTCTGGGAATTGATACCACCCCCTTAGAAACTTATCGCCAAGAAGAATTGTTTCTCGATGATCTTTCCTACTGTGACAACGGCTTGTTAAAATCAATATGATAATGATTATCATTTTAGATTTATGAGTTCTCCCTCTCTGATTGTAGTAGCAGGACCCTCTGGCAGTGGGAAAACCACTTGGATTAGCCAGTTTTTGCGACAACCCACCACTCCCACCTATTACGTTTGTCCTGGGTTAGGAAATGCTTCTGTTGATAGCGCAATTATTAACTATCGTTTTCCCTCAGTGCAGGTAATTCCTGACACAGAAGCGCAAACCGTTCTCAGCAGACTCTCATAAGAAGCAGTGGTCTATATGGAACTAGGATTTTATTTGGATTTAAGGTCGCCTTTGCTAACTTCCTTTCCTTGTCATCGCGTGGCGGTTGTTCCTCCAGAAACGGAATCGTCACCATGGCAAAACTTTGCCGATGAAACGGTTACTGGCAATTCTGTTCTATCCTTTGAATCTGAACAATTCCCTCAAATTTGGAATACTTCATTAACTGGACAAGTCTTTGATCCACCGAGCTTAGAAACCATTTGGATGGAAATAACCAGTGGCGCTTATGGTCAAGTACAACGGGCAAAAGGTCTTTTTGAACTTCCTGATGGAGCACTGATACAGATGGATTTCGTTGATGCACTTCCTGGCAGCGAGTATCGAGAATTAAACGTTCCTAGATGGTTGGAAGGACGACCGAATCGTTTTAGCGGAATGGAAGTGGTGGGCTGGAATTTAGAAGAAAGCACAATTAAACAAATTTTACTGGATAGTTGCTTATCGGATCATGCCCTGAGCCAGTATCAAAGTTATTATAAGGAGACGATCGCGTCATGAAAATAGCAGTTATTTCCTGCATTCACGGTAATTATGAAGCCTTAACTGCCGTTTTATCCGATATTGAAGCCCAAAAAGCCGATCGCGTTTACTGTTTAGGAGATTTAGTCGGTTATGGTCCCTATCCCAATGAAGTTGTTGAATTAATTCGCGATTTAGAGATTCCCACCTGTCAAGGCTGTTGGGATGACGATGTGGTGGAAGGCTTAGACGCTTGTGAGTGTAGTTATCCTTCGCAAATTGCCGAAAAACGGGGAAAACTTGCCCATGAATGGACGAATCGGGTAATCAAGTCAGAAGTTCGCGAGTATTTAGCCAATTTACCGATGATTCTCAAAGAAGGCAATCTCTGTTTTGTTCATGGTAGCCCCAACAGTCAACATGAATACCTCTTACCCGATAAGCCGCGTTTATTGCATTAGAACGAGTTTTATCAACAGGGGCAGATACTTTGTTTTGTGGACACACCCACATTCCCTACGTTCGCGAGTTAGACAACATGAAGTTATCGGTGCGAGTGCAACAACCCGAAAAAACGAGCAACAAAAACACCTTTACCACACCAATGAAACGAATCATCAATGCAGGATCAGTGGGAGAACCTCGTCACGGAAAACCCGACGCGACCTATGTTCTGTATGATACTGAAACTGAGGAAGTGACTTTGCGGGAAGTTCCCTATAACTATACCAAAACCTGTTTAGCCATTTTAGAACAAGGACTGCCGTCTATTTTTGCTTGGCGCTTAGCCCGAGGTATGGAATTTGCAGAAAAAGCAGATGATCCGACTCATATTTGTCAGAAGTGAGGAAGCAGAAACATGACACAGTGGGCAATTTTAAGCGGCATTGAAGGGAATTTAGAAGCTTATGAAGCGGTTCTCGCTGATATTAAACGTCAAGATATTCCTGTTAAAGCTATCTATATTTTAGGGGATATCATCGGACTACAGGGCAATAATGAAGGGGTAGCAAAACGGATTCAGCATCCTCACGCCAATGAAGTAAAACCACAAGTGTGTACTGGTTGGTGGGAAGAACAATGTTTTGATTTATATGCGCTAAGTGGTGTTGGAGATGCCGTCGCTTTACGAGAACATTATGGTGCTGACGCGATCGCGCAATTATGGGATTCTGTGTCGAGAGAGACTGTACAATGGTTACGTAGTTTAGACTTTGGCTTCCATGAAGAAGATTGCTTACTGATTCATGGCAGTACTGTAAGTTATGAGGATGAACTGACGCCGGAAACACCAGGGATTCAAATCTGCGATCGCGCCCTGAGAGCAGAAGCAACCACCTTATTCTGTGGGCGTTCCGGGTTGACATTTGAATACTGTGTCGAAACTGGACGCATTGATTCCAAAATTCTCACCTTAGAACAAAAACAGCAAACATCTCAAGAAACACTGAACTCCTGTCGGGTAATTGGCGTGGGCAATGTGGGAAAAACACCACAACAAGCAACCTATACCTTATATCAACCCCTGACTAAACAAGTAACGTTTCAAACGGTTTACTATGACTCCAACCTCTGATCAACCAGGGGAGTCTAAGAAAACCCTGAAAACTTGCAATCTCGAAGTTATTTGCTATAATTTGAAAATGATTATTATTTCAATTGAAGAATAGCTAATGGTTATGACTGAAAACTCTGTCCCTGTTACCATTTTAACGGGTCTTCCCTGCCTAATCGTGCAGGGGCACCTCTGTTAGCAGCCAGTAGTGGAAACGATATTGTGGTTTGGGAGCGGAGTCAGAATCCACGTATTGGCTGGAACAGCGAAGCCGTCAGTCATGAAGAACAAGTTTGCGCGATCGCGTTTCATCCGCAAAGTACGAAGCTTGCCTCAGTGGGAAAAGATGGTTGGCTTCACCTCTGGCCTGGCATCGCGGTCGCCAATTATTGCAATCCTTGAACGGAGGCACTAGGAGATTTTCTTGTCTTAGTTGGCATCCGCAGGGGAATCACCTTGTTGCTGGCGGTGAAGAAGGAGAGATTTTCTTTTGGTCTCAAACAAAAAGCGGCCAAGGGTTCGCTTAACCGTAAGTGAGGAAAAAGTCTCTGTCGTTAGAAAAGCAAAATTCTGATCATAGGGAAATTCAACATCAGGGGGAAGGATTTCCCCACTACCTCTCGATCGCGCTCAGTAATCAATTATCCTTTTAACCAAATATAACTAAAAACAAGTATCACTCCAGTTAGAGGAAAACCAAAGCGTAAATGTTGCCAAATTCCTAACTGATGACCACTCTTGCTGGCTACTTCCACGACAATTAAGTTTGCCATTGAGCCAAAAAGCGTTAAGTTTCCTGCCAGGGTGGAACTCGCCGCTAAAAGTAACCAACTTTGCTGATCATTTTGTGGAATCAGGGTTTGTAAAAGTAAGACAGTGGGAACATTAGAAATGATGTTAGATAAGACAGTGCTGAGTGTAACTAATCCTGATGAGGTTTCGACTAAATAGGTAAAAGGAGCAAATAAATTAAGTTTTTGACTAGCTTCAGTAAGAATAAATAAGCCTGAAAATAATACTAATAAATCCCAG
Organism: Cyanobacteria bacterium SW_9_44_58; assembly: GCA_003021905.1. GTDB lineage: Bacteria > Cyanobacteriota > Cyanobacteriia > Cyanobacteriales > Rubidibacteraceae > Halothece. The sequence continues at coordinate 9,310 of PXPI01000043.1, forward strand.
TCAATTTCCCTTAAAATTTTTTCAGGTTTTAGGCGACGAGTAATTAATAAAACTGCTCCGCCAACAAAAGCAGTTTCTGCTAGAGGTAGCCCGATAATTAAACCGGTTAAGATGGCAAAATTGACGATTAGGGTTTTAAAGAGAAGCGGTTTATGGAGTCGATATCGAAGGGGACGCGGTGCTGAAAGAGGAGACAACGATCGCGCTGAAGGATACAATAAAATGAGCCATAAAATTTGTAGAATCAAGCCGAAAATTGCTACTGGAGTTAATGCTAGGGCAAATTCAACATAAGAAATATCTGAAATCGAACCAATAATTAAATTTTGAGGATTGCCATTAATTGTCGCTACTGATCCGATATTGGTAGCAGCAGCAACGGTGAGTAAGTAAGGAATCGGATTGAGTTTTAGTTGTTGTGTAATGAGTAAAGTTAACGGGGTAAAAACGATCGCGATGGTATCATTTAAAAATAACATTGAGAGGATACCACTACTAAAAGTTAACATTACCAATAAACTCAAGGGACTATTAACAAATTTAATAAGATATTGTAAAGCGAACTGAAAAAATCCCGCATAACCTAGATGAACATTAACGATCATCATTTCTAATAAAAAAAGGATGGTTTCACCGTTAATTGCTGACCACAGTTCGGAAGCAGAAAGTGTTCCTAATGCGACTAAAATCGCAACTCCTGCAATCGCGATCGTAGTGCGATTCATTCGTAACGCCGGAAACCGCCCTAATGCTAATCCTAGATAGGCAAGGGCAATAATAAAAATTCTTAATCCATCCAGCATTGATCGGTTTTATTAAAAAAGACTATTTGACAATTGTGGCGAGTAAATTAGATCTTAGATTGAAAGACCGTTGATAGTCCCTGAGGATAGCGAATTTCAAACTGATTGAAGATAGCAATGGCAATTAGGCTTTTCCAGTAGAGAAGCAACCAGACGATTGAGAACCACTGCTGCCAGCAACCCGCCACCCAAAGCGCTCTCACTGGTTAGATATGGAATAGGCAGTTGCATCAGTCTCCGTTTCGCTGCCGGGGCATGGCTAAATCCAATAGGCAGTCCAATAATTAAAGCAGGTTGACAATGCTGCGTTTCGACTAATTCACAGAGTTTGAGCAGTACAGAGGGGGCATATCCAATTACCCAGATGTTCCCTTCTATGTTTTCTGCAAGACGTTGTTGCCAATTTTGATTGTGCCAAAATTCCTGTTCTGCATCCGCCGCACTATCCAGGTGAGGATCGTTGATCAAAGAGAAAGATTCACAGTTTAAATGGGCGAGGCGAGTGTGATCCAAGGTGTTGAGAATCTGGGGAACGTCAGTAATAATTGTCCCGCCAGTACTCAGGGTTTCTCTGGCAACTTTGATCAGATCCGGACTCAAACGGATAAAATTGACTAAACTGACATCACCGCAAGCTAACACTAGATGAGACAAAATATCGACTTCGATTTCCGGTCGTTGGGAAAGATCGGGTAATAAACGTTGCAACGCTTGTTGAAAATTTTCAGGATATCGCAAACGGCGGCATCTAAAGAATCCCAAAGTCCTTCGCTTAACGATTGTGTCGTTTCCGTTTCTACTTGTAATTGTCGCAGTTGCGCCAACGCTGCTGCTTGCATGGATTGGCAAGACTCATCTCTCCCTAATAAGCCCTATAGCGCGATCGCGGTCTGTCGCCATTTCACTAATTGTTGCAAAACGGTCTGATATTGTTCTTGCAAGTGTTGCAATAGAGAATTCGGGGCAGACAGAGACTCTTGTTCCAACATCTGCTTGATGTGAGACAGTTGAAATCCCTGTTGCTTCAGGGCCATAATGCGTCGCAAACGTTGCACATCAGTCTCGTTATAAAGACGGTAGTTACTGGCAGAACGCTTGGGAGAAGGCATTAAACCAATTTCATGATAGTGGCGGACCATGCGTGGGGTCACACCATAGCCCACTGTTGCGGTGAGTTGTTTAATGGTCAACATTGCTGAACCGTGGAAGATTTTCCTTGACCTTCACATTAATGTCAAAGTTTACCATAAGTAAGCTGATGAACACTGATCCCGCAATGACAGATGATTAGGCAATTAATGGGGAAGGGAAACCTAACAAATTGGATCCAAAACTATCCTGACGCGATCGCGGCTGGGGTTTGTGCCGCTTTCACCTTCTTGGGTTGGCTGGCTCTCAATGGCAATTTATTGGGATTCGGAATTTGGCTTTTGCTGGCAGCTTATGTCATTGGCGGGTTTGAAAATGCCCGTGATGGCGTAAAAACGCTCTGGCAGGAATGGGAATTAGATGTAGACTTGCTGATGATTGTTGCTGCCTTAGGCGCTGCGATTTTGGCTGCGATTTTGGGATTTTGGCAACAGGATTATTACTTATTAGTGGATGGGGCAGTGTTGATTTTGATTTTTGCTATCAGCGGGGCATTAGAAAACATTGCAATGCACCGAACTGAGCGCAATATTCGCAGTTTGATGCAACTAACTCCTGATACTGCCAGAATCTTAAAACAAGGAAAGGAAACCATCATTCCCACTGAGCAGTTAAAAATCGGCGATCGCGTTTTAGTGAAACCTGGAGAGATGTTTCCCACTGATGGAATTATCCAAGAGGGATTTAGTACTGTCAATCAAGCACCGATTACTGGGGAATCCATTCCCGTAGAAAAACAGATCGACGATGAAGTATTTGCCGGAACCATTAACGGTAATGGGGCATTAACAGTAGAACTGCACAAATCTCCTGAAAGTAGTTTAATTCACCGGGTTATTCAGTTAGTGGAACAAGCAAAAACCTCGCAACCTCCTTCCCAAAAATTTTTAGAGCAGTTTGAGCGCGGCTATGCCCGAGTAATTGTTCTCATGGGAGTGGGATTAGCAACACTTCCCCCTCTGTTTTTAGCCTGGGATTGGGAAACTACCATTTATCGGGCTTTAATTTTTCTAGTCGTTGCTTCTCCCTGTGCACTAATGGCCGCCATTATGCCAACCTTGCTTTCGGGAATTGCGCGAGGTGCGCGGACGGGCATTTTATTCAAAGATGGCACCCAGTTAGAAAACATTGGACAAGTGAGCGCCATTGCCTTTGATAAAACGGGAACCCTGACCACAGGACAATTACAGGTTACACAAGTTGTGCCTGCCTTGCAAACTTCTCAGCAAGAACTGTTGCAAATCGCCGCCTCCCTAGAAGCCTACTCGGAACATCCCATTGGGGAAGCCATTTTAGAAGCTGCCCAAGCTGAAAATATTCCCTTACTAAGCGCGATCGATGTTCAGGCAACAGTAGGACAGGGCATTCCGTCATCATTGGCAAAAAACAATTTGTTTTCGATCAGCCAACCATCGAACTTGATACTGCTTTCCATAAAAAGAGTGCCTATCTAGAAGCCCAGGGTTACAGTGTTATTTGGGTAGTTCAAGCACAGCAACTCCTTGGCGTATTAGCCGTAGCGGATCAAGTCCATCCCCAAGCGCCCAAGCTGCTCGCTAGACTCAAAGCAATGGACATTGCCACCACTGTTATGCTTACCGGCGACCAATTGAGCACGGCGAAAACTGTTGCGGAAGCAGTTGGAATCAATCGCGTTTACGCCAATCTTCTCCCCGAAGACAAAGTCAAGATGATTCAGCAATTGCAACAGCAAAATCATACTGTGGCAATGGTGGGAGATGGCATTAATGATGCACCAGCTTTGGCGCAAGCCTCTGTCGGAATTGCCATGGGGGCGATTGGCAGTGACGTGACTTTAGAAACAGCAGACATTGTGCTCATGGCAGATGATCTCGGCAAATTGGAACAAGCGATTGACATTGGACAGAAATCACAACTGGAACAAGCGATTGACATTGGACAGAAATCACAACGCATCATTAAGCAAGATATTACCTTTGCTCTAACTTCCATTATCTTTTTAATCATTGTTAACTTCTTTAGTGAATTAACGCTTCCGGCTGGGGTTTTCGGACATGAAGGCTCGACCCTTTTAGTAACCTTGAATGGCTTACGCTTACTAAGACATGGCTAAGTTCAATTAATTTCATCAAGATGTTGCGCCACTTCTTGATACAGTGTCATGGTATGGTTATCGGCCAGACTGTAGTAAACATTACGGCCTTGACGGCGATATTTCACTAAACGTTGCGATCGCAGGCCGCGCAATTGATGAGAAACGGCTGACTCTCCCATTTTGACAACCGCTGCCAAATCACAAACACATAACTCTTGTTGCGCTAAGGCCGATAAAATTTGTAGGCGATGGGAAAAAGATAGAGATGCCATTTGGCGACATCAATGTAGATTTTATCGCCAATTTCAGCAGCAAGCGTTTCAATTTCTCGGGTTGGGTTTAAGTTAGCCATCAGAATTCTTAGGATTGTTTCCGTGCTTATTTTTTCAGTGTGTTTTGTTTATTGCAAGCTTCCTGACTTGCTAAGCGAATTCGACCATCGGTAGAAGTATGATAAACCCAGGTTTGAGAATCATGAGATAGCGTAATGTGCCACCCTGGAACTAAGGCTTGGGTGCAAGCTTGTCCCGGTTTATGTACACCAAGGCAGCCATCCGACCAGGTTTTTCGTTGGGCAGTAATTTTTTCAAAAGCAGAAGCAGGCAATCCCGAACGCTGGGACGCATCTTCTAAAACGTCAGTAATGATTGAGCCCAAGTTGCTTTGTGATTTTTGTTGTGTTGGTTGCATCGGTGATGGCGCAGCGAGAACAGTATGGGATTGAATATTTTTAAAGCCTAAAAACAGCAATCCAGCAAAAAGTAGAGCTGAGAAAAAACGATGGTTTTGCTTCAATGCTATCATCAATATATCTCCTTGTTTTTTGGACTTTTTCTGATTTTTCTGCTTTTTATAGCAATAATTAATTATTATTTACCAATATATTGATGCAATATATTGAATGCAGCAGAATCGTGATTATTTTAGCGATAGTCAATTGAGAAGATTGCGCAGTGGAAGTTTGCTCCATCAGAGAACCTCAAACAGTCTGTTTGTCCTATCCTAACGCTCAGCATGAATGTAATCGACAAAGTGAAACTGCGGTTCCAGTCGGTATCGCAGCCATCCCCAAGCAACAGCACTTAGGATCGCGATCGCGCTTAGGGGAAGTCCAATTTGCAACCGATACGCATCCGGCAATAAGGCAATGATCAAAATAAGACCGGCAATCCCCACTAACGTACCACTCTGCAGCTGATGAATCCGTTTGAGCGCCCCCTGACAACTCTGGCACTTTTGGGTATGTTGATGATACCGATCAAGCAGAACCTCTCGCGGCGCTTCTGCTGCTGAAGCTTCCGGCACTTTATTGGCCCCTCTTTGCCAGGGCAGTTGGCTTTGACAGTATTGATCGAACCATTTGCGGAAGGTAATAACCAGTCGATCAGCATTGGTAGGCATGTTATAAGCCGTTTTCCAATTGCCTTCCTCAGCAAGTGCATTTTCCTGACAATGCAATAGCATCATGTCGCCATCGAGAACTTGATGGCGAATCCGAATATGTTCCCACCAGCGAGGGGTTAAATAATGTGCCCGGAGAGCAAAATTGCGAGCAAATTGGGCAACAATACGCAATTTCCCTGGCGCAAGGGGAATGCAGTAGGTGATTAATCCAACGCGCTTTTCTGGGCTTCCTAACGTCAAGTCATACTCTAACCGACAGGGAGGTTCAAAAGTAATGGTTGTGGGAAAGTTGCGCTTCACTTCCGCTATCATCCGTTCCGGCGTCAATTCAGTGATTTCCATGGGGATAGGACTAGCGCGATCGCGACTCCCTTGTACTCCATGATGCGCAAACGGGACGTGACTGGGATCGGCAACGTTTTCTACCAGTGTCTGCCAGTCGTAGGGCAAATCCCGCATGTAAGAGGACCAAACAAAGCCTTGGGAACTATCAATTTTTGGGGAAAGGGGCAGCGGTGTCTCTGCTGCCAATTCAGCGGTATCGGGATCCGGCCAAACCCAGAACAAGTCATTGGCTTCGCAAGTAGGCAGTGCCGCGGCTTGAATTTGCTCCTTTTTTTGTTCCAGCAACTGGGAATTTTCGGTTTGCGGAATCTTGGCACAAGCACCGGTCGCATCAAATTGCCACCCGTGATAGCAACATTCCAGATGCCCGGTTTGATCATCGACACGTCCTTCACTTAGAGGGGCTAAACGATGGGGACAACGATCTAGGAAGGCACAGTAGTTTGAATCATTGCCGGGTTTCCAAATAACTAAAGGCAACCCCAGCAGGGTAGCAGAAATGGGGCGATCGGCTGCTAAATCTTCTACCGGCAGGATGGGATACCAGTGCTGAAAAAAGTTGAAGGTTGCCGACATGACAATTAGTTAGAGCATGAAATTTTCCACTAGATATCTATTCTAGTTTCCAGCTCCTGTTTTTACTAACTCGGTTAATGATGGAAAATTCAAGTTTCAGAGACTGTTCCTAAAGAAAATATAAAGAAGAGGCGCGATCGTTGATAACAAGGGTCAAACTTGAAATAGATGCAACGATTCGCTATTAAAATGAC
>PXPI01000044.1 GCA_003021905.1 Cyanobacteria bacterium SW_9_44_58
GAAAGAGTACGGGGATGAGGTTTCGGCTTTGTCTAGTCTCTCCCTATGACGTGAGAATCCCACGGCTTTAGCTTAAGCAGAGCCGTGGGAGTGTCAAAACGCTAACACGCACGAGTATAAGAATTTATGAAGCCAATTCGTACCTTTAATGTCTCGCCTTCCCTTCCCGAAAAACTAGAACCTTTGAAAAAGCTCGCCTATAACATCTATTGGGATTGGAATATTGAAGCCAAAGATCTGTTTCGACGCTTGGACAATGAACTGTGGGAATCTTGCCGCCATAATCCGGTTGCTTTATTAGGGAATATTAGTCAAGAAAGACTAGCCGAAATTTCTGAAGATGAGGGCTTTTTAGCTCAGATGGAGCGAGCCGAACAGCAGTTGGATCAGTATTTGCAAGAACGCAACTGGTTTCGGAAACATCGGGATCACCCTTCCCAACAAGAATGTTACGCTTACTTCTGTGCCGAATATGGCTTAACCGACTCTCTTCCCTTATATTCGGGGGGACTAGGTGTCTTAGCTGGGGATCACCTGAAATCGGCCAGTGACTTAGGGTTGCCCTTGGTTGCTGTGGGCTTGCTCTACCAAGAAGGCTTTTTTTCCCAATACTTGAATGCCGATGGTTGGCAGCAAGAAACCTATCCCGTTAACGATTTTAGCAATATGCCCTTACATTTAGAGCATAATGCCGATGGGTCGGAATTGCGCATTGAAGTAGGTTATCCCGGGCGTACTGTTTATGCTCGCGTTTGGCGCATTGATGTGGGCGGTGTTCCTCTCTATCTCTTAGATACCAATATCGAGCCTAATTCTGATTACGATCACAATATAACGGATCGCTTGTACGGGGGCGATTTGGATATGCGCATCCACCAAGAAATGATGCTTGGCATTGGCGGTTGTCGCGCCCTAAAAGCCCTTGGTTATTCGCCAACGGTTTATCACCTGAATGAAGGTCACAGCGCCTTTTTAGTCTTAGAACGGATACGCCGCTTGGTAGAAGATGAGGGGTTAAGTTTTGATGCGGCCAAGCAAATGGTTCAGTCCAGCCAGATGTTTACCACACATACTCCCGTATCGGCAGGATTTGATATGTTTGATCCTGACCAAACCATGTATTATATGGGAGAGTATGCCGACATTTTCGGCTTATCCCGTGAAGAATTCTTAGCAATGGGTCGCGAAAACACGGGCGATTTATCTTCCCCGTTTAGTATGGCTGCCTTGGCGTTGCGTACCAGTTCCTTTCTCAACGGGGTAAGTAAGTTGCATGGAGAAGTCTCCCGGGATATGTTTAAGGGGATGTGGAAAGGACTCCCTACTGAAGAAGTTCCCATTACTGCCATTACCAATGGGGTTCATGCCCGCAGTGTTGTCGCTAAATCCAAGCAACAACTCTATAATCGCTACTTAGGGCCCAACTGGTCAGATCTAGGAGATGATGATTCGCTTTGGGAAAAAGTCAATTCCATTCCCGATGATGAATTATGGCGCAATCATGAGCGCGCTCGCGCCGATATGGTCGTTTTAGTTCGGGATTGGTTAGGGAAAAAGCTGCGTCAACGGGGTGCTTCCCAAGCGGAACTCGATAAAGCAAAAGAAGTTCTGGATCCCGATGTGCTCACCATTGGCTTTGCCCGACGATTTGCTACCTATAAACGCGCTACCTTATTCCTGCGCGATATTGAGCGTATCAAGAAAATTATCCTAGGCAATCCCAATCGCCGGCTGCAATTTGTGATCGCGGGGAAAGCCCACCCGAAAGATATGCCCGGCAAAGAGTTAATTCGGCAACTGATTCATACGGCACGGGAAGAAGGAATTGAAGAATATGTGGTATTTGTCCCCGATTATGATATCCATCTTGCTCGGGCTATGGTCTCTGGCTGCGATATCTGGCTGAATACCCCCCGTCGCCCTCGTGAAGCTTCGGGAACTTCCGGCATGAAAGCGGCGATGAATGGAGTTCCCAATCTCAGTGTTCTGGACGGCTGGTGGGATGAAGCCGATCACACAGCTACCGGTTGGGCAATTGGTCAAGGCGAAATTTATGAGGATCAAGAATATCAAGATGAAGTCGAAGCCAATGCCCTCTATGATCTCCTGGAACAAGAAATTGTGCCTCTATTTTATAACCGCGATAACAACGGGGTTCCTCGCGGTTGGGTACAGAAAATGAAAAATGCGATCCGCTTAAATACCCCTCAATTCAATACTGCCCGGATGTTGCGGGATTACAGTTTGCGTGGGTATTTTCCGGCCAGCGATCGCTATTTCGCCATGACCGAAAATAACTATAGCAATGCCAAATCCGTGGCGGAATGGAAAAAATATCTATTTGAGCGCTGGTATGATATCCGCATTGAGAACATTGAAGTGTCTGAGGAAACAGATATTGTCGTCAACGAAACCGTTAATGTCAAGGCAGTTTTAGATTTAGCAGGTTTAAAGCCCGATGATGTCAGTGTGGAACTCTATCAAGGAAAAATGAATAGCGACGGGGAAGTTTTCAATGCGACAGCAGTTCCCATGGAGTACACGGGCGATCAATCTGAAGCAGGGGTCGTTTATAAAAGCTCGCTGGTGTTTCACTCTAGCGGTTTACAAGGGTTGTCCTTGCGAGTGCTTCCTAAAAACGAATACATGGCTCATCCCCATGAGTTAGGGTTGATTCTGTGGGCTGATGAGCGTACTCTGTACAATGAATAATCGCTTCCTTAGTCCCCGAAGCGATCCCACTTTCAAAAGCGATATGACTTAAGTGATAGATGGGGTTTTTCGGGGGGTGAACTTAAGTTGCAAGGGGCTGTTTGCTGAACTCAGTTCGGCAGGTTTTATGCCCCGCCCCTTTCCCGATTTATTATTACAAAGGTCGCCGCACGCGCCTCTCTCCTTCAGGAAGAGGATATAAGGCCCGGAGCGGAGGTGAGGATGAGTTGAGGGCTTCGATAGCCCGACAACGAACAAACTTTTCCAGTTGTGTCATAATTAAATTACGCCAATGAGATAGCGTAAATGTTTGTTATTGAGTATAAGGTTAAAGCAAGTAAAACTCAATATACTGCCATTGATGAGGCAATTCGGACGACCCAGTTTGTTCGTAATAAATGCGTTCGTCATTGGATGGATAATCAAGGCGTAAATAAGTATGACTTGAGCAAATTGTGTAAACAGTTAGGTAATGAGTTTGACTTTGCCAAAAAACTCAATTCACAAGCAAGGCAAGTTGCCTCTGAACGTGCTTGGTCTGCTATCCATCGCTTTTATCAGAACTGTAAAGCGGGAATTAAAGGTAAGAAAGGATATCCTCAGTTCCAAAAGAATAACCGTTCTGTTGAATATAAGGCAACAGGATGGAAACTTGATCCCAACACAAAAAAACATATCACTTTCACCGATAAAAACCATATTGGAAGAGTTAAGTTAATTGGAAGTCGAGATATCTACTTTTATTCCCCAGACCAAATCAAACGGGTTCGACTGGTTAGACGTGCTGATGGGTACTATTGTCAATTCCTAATCAATATAGAGGTAAAAGAACGGTTAGAACCGACTAAGAAAACGATTGGATTAGATGTGGGGTTAGAATCTTTCTATACCGACTCTGATGGTCATAAAGAACCGAATCCTCGTTTCTTTAGAGAAGGGGAACAGAAGTTAAAGCAACTTCAACGTTGCCTCTCCCGAAAACAGAAGGGTTCATCTAATCGCAGAAAAGCTAGACAGAAGTTAGCAAAAGCATATTTAAGAATAAGTCGGCAACGTAGTGAACACGCCAAGAGACTGGCGCGTTGCGTAGTCAGGTCTAACGACCTGATTGCCTATGAAAACTTAAAAGTGTCTAACATGGTTAAAAACCACTGTCTAGCTAAATCCATCTCAGATGTAGGCTGGTATCAGTTTCGAGTGTGGTTAGAGTATTTTGCTGAGAAGTTCGGGAAGGTAGCAGTAGCTGTTCCTCCTCAATATACCTCTCAAGAATGCTCTAGCTGTGGTCGGATTGTGAAAAAGTCTCTGTCAACTAGAACCCACGCTTGTGAGTGTGGAGCAAGGTTAGACAGGGATGAAAATGCAGCCATCAACATTTTGAGAGAAGGACTCCGTAGTGCGATTCGTTCAGTCGAAACCTGCTCCTAGCAGGGGGATGACTGGCTTCTGAGGGGGAACCGATAAGGTTGAGTTCGCACTTTAAT
>PXPI01000045.1 GCA_003021905.1 Cyanobacteria bacterium SW_9_44_58
AAAATCAATATCAATTGAATAAGGTTGCATGGACACGCTTATTTTAATCTACTGTCTTTCCTTCTCAGTGTATCTTATTGGTCTGAGAATTGCTATATTTTCGGTTGGACTAATTTTAAATAAAAGATTGCTTTAAAAATCAAACTCCGTTTCCGATTCAGTTTCGGAAGCATCAGCTAAATCACTGGTTTCCTCAGAAGTATCAGCATCAATAGGTTCAAAAAAGGAAAATTGTTGTTGATCAAATTGAACAACTTCCCCTTTAAAGGCATTTGCTAAGTCTTTTGCTGCTTGTTCCAGCGTTTGGTTGTCTGATGTTTCCGATTTTCCTTGAGAGGCCGTTTCGGAAGTAGAATTTTCTGTTGTGAGAGTTGACGAGGTGTTGTCAACCGTTTCCGTTGTTTCTGTTGGCTGTGTCTTCTCTGGTTCAACAGGGGGAGAAGCTGTCGGCGGACTGCTATTGTTTTCTTGATGTGCCGGCGGTTCCTGGGGTTTGGTTTCTGCAGGCGGGGAAGAAGGAGCAGATTGCGCTGAGAATTCACCGCTTACCTGAAAGTTAACCTTTAGGGATTGATCGCAAACGGTTTGTAAAGCCTTTTCAATATCTTTTTGACGTTTCTTGGCAAAAGCAAGAAGTTTGTTATTCCTCACCCCCACTTGAGCAAGATTCCCTTCGATGGCCAATAAACGACAATGATCTCGTACTAAAGGCTTGGTGGGAATGGGCAATTTTTCTAGCATCTGAGCCCAAATTTGTTCTTTATTCCCCGTTGCAACTGATTCTGATGCAGGTTGAGGCTGAGACGTTTCAGGGGAAACAGTAGCGGTTGCCGGTTCTTTTTGCGCTTCTGATGCTGGTGCCGGGGGAGATACGGCAGTTTTTTCAACTGATTGTTGTGGAGCAGCAGTTGCTGGTTGTTTTTCTTCTTGTTGAGTAGCAGGGGAGGAAGAGACAGCCGCTGTTTCGAGTGATTCTTTTTTCTCCGGAGGCGGTGCAGAAGCGGGAGATTTCGGTTGCTCTGTTTCCACAGATTCTACCTTAGGCAGTTTGGATGGTTGTGGCGAGGGAGTCGCAACTGCTGGCAGAGGAGGTACAGGCTCGGTTTTCCGATTCTGATCAATTTGATTTAATAATCCCAGTAGCGTCACTTCCAACCACAAGCGAGGTTGGGTGGTATGTTTCACTTGGGCTTCACTGTTCTGGAGATGTTGCTGTCCGTCTAAAATTTCTTGAAACTCCCATTCCTGGGCGATTTCGCAGAGTTGGCTCCAACTGTCGCTGGTGAGGGCAACCAGTTCTGACTGTTGCGGTGCGGTTTTTGCAATGAGTAAATCCCGATAGAATCCGGCAAGGGTTTGCAATACAATAATGGGTTCTCGCCCGCGATCCATCAGTTGACGGCATCGGGCAATGACTTCCTGCCCCTTTTGTTGTTTAATGGCTTGCAGCAGGGCAATTAAGTCCTGTTCGGGAATGGCGCCCACTAAATCCCAAACGCGATCGATAGTTATTTGCCCAGATAGGAGACTCAATTGATCCAATAGGCTTTGTGCGTCTCGCAATCCTCCGTGGGAAACTTGCGCAATAACAGACAATGCTTGCTCAGTAATATCAATCCCTTCTTTCTCAGCAATCATGTGTAGATGAGAAGCCATGGCTGAGAGGGGAATGCGCTGAAAGTCAAACCGCTGACAACGAGAGATAATTGTCGGCAATACCCGTTGCGGATCAGTAGTGGCGAGCACAAAAACGACTCTCGGCGGCGGCTCTTCCAACGTTTTCAGCAACGCATTAAATGCCGCGGTACTTAGCATATGGCAATTGTGAACCAGCAGTTCATTTGCCACAAAGTTATGGTTGTTCTCAACCTCTAAATCATAAACGGGTGCTTCTCCCAGGGAGGAAATCGATTCCACAGTTTCCTTTTTCGTCGCGTTGTCTTTCAGATCCCCCCTAGCTGGAGAAAGGATCGTCATTCCTGGTTGAAGATGTTTGGCGGAAATCCATTCTTTGTCTGTGCGAAGAAGATGATTGTCAGTACAACGAATTTGATGATTGCTGGTTTGAATAAGTAAGGTTGATTTAATGCCTTGATTGAGCCACCGTAATACTTTCTGGTATTCCCACTTGCCTGTGCTGTCGTTGTAACTGAGAACGGTTTTGCCCTTTAAATCGGGGTTATCCATTCTCATCATGCCTTCCGAGGTGGCAATGAGAGTATCACCGGTCAAACATTCGTCAATGACATATAGTTTGTATCGAGACTGTACCGGGGCAAAACTAGACCGTTCGATAATTTCCCGAATATTATCAACACCGGTATTGCTTGCCGCATCAATTTCAATCACATCTAGCGCCGTACTATTGTTAATGGCGCGACACACGTCACATTGACCGCAGGGTTGGGCCGTGGGTTGATTGCTGTTGAGGCAATTTAGGGATTTTGCTAAAATTCGGGCTGAAGAAGTTTTTCCGGTGCCCCGAGGGCCGCTGAAAAGGTAGGCAGGAGCAATCCGTTGCCGGTTAATCGCGTTGCTTAGGGTGTCCGCGATCGCGCTTTGTCCAACGAGATCGGCAAAGGTTTGGGGACGATACTTCTGATGCAGCGGTTCGTATGACATAGTTCAACCCTAACCCACGGTCGCAGAAAAAATTAGCAAGGCGATATGAGAACCACCTTGCTGAGTTGCCTTTTTCTATTATGATTGTTTGGTTGCAGTTTTAGAGATCGCCTCCGCCGGCTGCAAGTAAGAAAATGACGACTGGCCCCGAAATCATAATTAAGGTCACAAAGGTTAATTGGAAAATCACTTCATAATCGATGTTTCCTAAAAAACTAGTTAAAGCGTCCATATTGTCTCCGGTAATTCGCCGTTTTTTAAATAATTGATTTTCTTAGCGGGAATTGGATTTGACCTTCCTCCACGGTGGGGATCAAACCCATAATAGATGGTAACTGGCGTTCGGCAATTTCTTTAGAAAAGCTTAACAAAACTTCATGTGAAACCTTGCTCGAAGTCTAACTAACGTCTCTGCTGCGGCGAACGTCTCCGTTGCGGGATGGGAGAGCCTCGTTGTTCCAGCATTTGTCTGGTATTGGGACTAGGCTCGTAACTTCCTTGATAATCTGCGGTTCGGGACGAATCTAGGATTTTGGGGGTGAGTAAAACAATCACTTCTCGGCGAACATTCTCTTTGTCTGTGCTTCGGAACAAGGATCCCAGAATCGGAAGATCACCCAAAATCGGAACTTTGGAAACGGTGGTCCGTTGTTCATCCTGAATAATCCCTGCAACAATCAGCGTTTGGCCATCTCGCAGCCGAATTTCCCCAGAATTGAGCTGACGTCTATTCAGCAAGGTAATGGTCCCGACTGGTGTCTGTTGTTGACCGCTAATTGCGGAGACTTCGGGATTCACACTAAGCGTTACAAAACCATTGTCATCAATGCCGTCAACTGCAATATCGAGGGTTAAACCGGCTTCTTTAATAATGGGTTGTTCCACTAACCTTGATGTATCTGATCCTGGAATTGCCTGTGAGACTAATTCTGTTCCCGCAAATACTTCTTGCGTCAATTTTACTCCTGCGGTTTGACCTTCTTTAATGAGAAGGGTGGGATCGGTTAATACTTTGGCATTGCCATTGGTAACCTGCGCCTCTAACTGCGCCAAAAAGTCGCTGGGAAACTCGAATAAACTTGCAGGACCAAACTCAATCCCATCTTCATCAATTTGGGTTATTCCAGGTTGAAAAGGATTCTCTTCGGTACCAAAGCCAGGACGAACGGGTTGAGGCGGAAAGCCTCTTTGTGGATTAACAAAGCCAGGACGGCTAAAGTTAGCATCGGGCAAAACATCCAGAAAAGGCGTATCCACATCACGGAAGGGAGCTGGTATAACAGGGGGTGTCTGTTGTCCCGGCGTGTTTAGCGTGGAGCGTTGTGGCGGAACCGTTCCCCCAAAATTGAGCGCGGCCGCGCCGCCATCACTGACAAAAAAGCTATCGTTAATTCCAAAGGAGAAACTGGAACTAAATTGTTCTGTATTATTTAAGTTAACGTCAAGGATTTTAACATTCACAGAAACTTGCCGGCGACGGGCATCAAGTTGCTTGAGCAAATCAATGGCAGTGCTGATTTTGCGCGGTTCCCCAACCAGGGTAATGGCATTTAAGCGCTCGTCAGTAGAAACAGATAACCCTTGCAGGAGTAATGCCCCTGTCGCGCCTTCCGGTTTATTCACAGTTAAGGGCCTTAATTCCGAGGGTTGTTCCGTTTCGCGAACCAGAGCCCCGGTTTCTTGGTTAAATTCTTTTTCCACCGGGGTAACCACTTGTTGCACTTCTGCCCCTTGCGTAGCGAGAAAACCAGACGCTTTATCAACACTGACTTGGTTCAACCGCAGGGTACGCGTCATAATATCCTGTGCTGATTGGGGCAATTGGTTTCCCACAAAAATTGTATTCCCCCGGCGATTAGCATTTAACCCCGACAATTGCAAAACGGAATTAAATGCTTGTTGTACTGATTCATTTTCTAGGTCAATGGAAATGGTTTGCTGTGCAGGATTTTCTCCCTCTTCCCCTTGACTTTGATCGGCAAAGACTAAGTTCAGATTAGCCGATCGCGCAAGTAAAGACAAAACTTCTCGCACTGGGGCTTCTCGCAGCACTAAACGGGAAACTTTGGTATCGGTTCCTAAATCAACGCTATCAGGAGAATAAGGCGTGGTGGAGACAGCAATATCCCCAACTGGCGGGGCAACGGCTCGCGATCGCGTCGGCTTGACGCCTTGGGAGTTGGGAGCGGTTTGACCGTTTTGAGCGGGTTTCCCATTCACGGTAATTTCAGGGTTGGGAAATTGCACATTTGGCTAATTTCCTTGTTGATTGTTGCTAGTGGATGGAGCCGAAGGCGAATTGTTCCTTTCTCCTGAGGGTTGGGAAAACGTTTGCTGTTGCAGCGATGATTGTTGTGCCGTTTGCGATTGACTCGTTCCCCCTTCTACAGCAAAATTGACGGTGACTTGCCCATTGCTCACTGAGCCAATTTTTGCTTTTGGGGCATCATTGGTTCCCTTCACAATAATGCGTACAGTATTGGCTTGATTTTGGCTAATGGTTAAAGATTCTACTCCCGGAAAGGGATTCTTGCGTTGTAGCTGATTTTTATCTCCTAAATCTAGCTGCGTATTGCTTAAATCAACGACTAAGACATTGTCGCGCTTAATACTAAAAATTTGTGGGGTTTTATTATTATTTGTTGCTAAGTTAATATTAAACCCTTGTTGGGTTGCTTGCAACTGCAGATCGCGCACTTGCGCTGAAGCAACCTGCGACAATGGCTGTGCAATCAGCATTGCTGTCCCCAACAACATTCCTAGATGTTGCGGATAATTATTCATGTTTCCTTCACTCCTCATCACGTTTAATTATTTGTTGGAAAATACATAATAACCGTATTCAAAAATATTTCAAAAAATGAACGTTATTAATGGTTTATGATTCACCGTTTTCTTGTTTTTGCTGATCCGTTTGTTGCAGTTTTTCTTGACTAACCGGCAAAATTGCTTCTAATTGAAAAGAAGAACGCAGTCGCGGTTTTTCAGCGACGATAAAACGATTCTGTTCAAAAGAAAATTTTACTTTTGGCTGCTCTGTCACCTCCGTACTAAAATTATTAACAAGCAATAACGGTTGCAATCGCTCTAATTGCTGAATCAGTGATTGGGTTTGCGCAAATGTGCCAACAATTTCTAAACTGTAAGTTTTTCGTTGAATTTTGCCATTGGCCGCTTCACCAAAAGAGTCATCACTCACAACTTCCGGTGTTGCCATTAATGGTTCAAAACGAGTTAGTTCAAATTGGTTGCTTTCTTGCTGGGTGCTGGCAGGAGTGGCTTGCTGAATGGTTTGTTCCAGGTCAAATGATAAAGTATCTAAACTTTTTTCACTTGACAAGAGATTTAAGACTTCTTTTTGTTGTGATCGAATAATTTGAATTTCTGATTCCAATTCTTTAATTTTTCCCTGGATTACTGGCTGCTGCTCAATTTGAGCCTCTAAATTATCCCGTTGATTCCGGAGTTCGCTATATTCTTGTCGAGCAGGTTGAACAAAATTGAACCACATATATCCCGCTCCTGCAATGCCTAAAACGGCAAAGGCAATGCCGCTCACTAAAGGGGTAAATGTAATGCCAAAAGCTTCTGGATATTGCGGCCCTTCTTCTTCTTCGAGTTGTTCTTCAGGTGGTAATTCGTCACTAAATGTCATTGCTACCTAATTTAAAAATGAGTTTTTTATTGAACAATTCCTTTTTCCTCTAACGTTCTAATTCGCGTTACTAATCCGGTGGCTCCTTGTTCTTGCAAAGGCTCTAACAATTCTGAGGCCGGTTTATCATTCACTTCAAACGAAATTTGATAATTAATAACTTGGGTTGGCGATAATGCTTCCTCGTCTTGTTCTCCTCCTGTTTCGGGAGTATCGTTAATCAATTCAATATTTAAATTCGTTTTGTTTGCTGTTTGGAGATTAACAGTTCTCGGGTTAATAAAGGGCGATCGCTGTAAAGTTAGAGAGAAGTAGTTCACCGCTTCATAAGTACTGGCGACGCCTTCTAAGGTAAAGGTTTGATTTCCGGACTCATTAGTGGATTGTTCAAAACTCTTAATCTGAACATTGCTGGGAGCGCGATCGCGCACATCTTCCAAAATTGCCGAAAGCGGTTTAATCTGATTAAAAATATTGGCAAGTGCCTTTAAATTTGTTTCAGCTTGCTTTAATTCTTCTCGTTTTTGGGTTACTTGTTGTTGTTTACTTTGAGCTTGACTCAACTTCTGTTCCAACTGATTAATTTTTTGCTGCACTCTTGCGGTTTGTTGCGTTGTGATAAACCAAAAGCCTCCCATGGCTACGACAGCGCCTATCCCAACCACAAGACCAATAATTAGGGGGAAATTCCCTTCTATAGAAGGAGCGCTTTGAAACGTTGGTTCATCTAACGTTTTCTTCTCAAATTGCGGCCTTTGATCCTCTCGACGTTTCTTGAGAAAATCAACATCTAAACTATACATGCTGTTTATATCTCCTTCAGTGCTAAACCGAAAACTGTGCCAAAACTCGGACGCTGTGAAGCGCTAATTTCATCATTGCTTTCCAAGGATAAAGCATCCACCGGATCAATCTGTGTGGTTGGAATATTTAAACGTTGATTAAAAAAGGTGTCCAATTCTCCGATTCCAGCACCAGGACCCGCTAACAACATTTGAACCACTTCTACCCCCTCAGTTTGATTTAAATAATAATCAACGGAACGACGAACTTCATCCGTCAATTCACTTAACCCCCGTTGCAAGGCATCCATACCGGGATTCAGCGGTGTGGTTTCTTCTTTTGCCTTTTCGTAAGAAACAGGTAACGTAATGTCTTGTAAGTGATCCGCATTTCGAGACGGAGGAAGGTTCATAGCGCGGCTTAAAGCGCTTTGCAGCTGATAGGTTCCAATGGGAATTGTGCGATTAAATTCCGGCACGCCATCGACAATAATTGCCAATTCTGTATTATCAAATTCTATATCCGCTAAGACAACAGCTTCTTGGGAAGGATACTGCCGCAATTGTTCCCGAATCGTACGAATCAGCGATAAGGTATTAATTTCTAGAGCGTCCATTTTTAAGCCGACTTGTTGTTCAAAAATATCTAGGTAAGTATCAGTAACTTCCCGTCGGGTTGCAATCAATAAAACTTGTACCTTTTCAATCCCATCTTCATCCGTAAAATACCCTAATTTTTGATAATCTAAATCCACTTCTTCAAGGGGATAAGGTAAATAAAGTCCAGCTTCTTGATGGAGTACTACATCTTCAAGTTCTTCCTCAGAAAGTTCTGCGGGAACCGGAATAATATTGAGAATGGCATCGCGCATTGGTACTGCTGTGGCTACCGTAGTCGCATTAATGTTATTCTCTTCTAGGTTTTCTCTAATTAAATCGGCTAAGGTGGGCGGATCTGTGATTTGCCCATCAGAATAAATCCCCTCAGGAACTTCTTTGCTCACTAAGAAGTTTAATTGATACCCTCGGTCAGTGTTTTCCATTTGAGCAACATTAATTTGGTTGGGAGTAAGCTCAATGCCAACACCTTTCCTTTTTTTTTGAAGAAAATTTGGAATTAACTTGGATAAAGGTTGTAACATGGTGGAGACACTATTGATATAGTCTTGAAATAACAATTAGTTATTGATTTTAATCAATTAAAATTGGTGAATTAAAAACAGTTCTATTGAAAAAGGAATAATTTCTAACTAACAATCACATGCCCCTTAAGGAATCGTCCACCGAGGAAACTCGGAAAACTGGCAATCCTTGCATTAATCTGAACTTTCAGTATTTTTTACCAGTTTGTTATTGATCTCAGCAGAGGGAAGACAACCGTTTGCATCAGGCAACAAACTTTCTGTAGCGATTCATTGTTTCCCCATCGCAGGTGCTTGCCCAGTATATTCATCCTATTCATCCACAAATCGGCTATTGCTTAGCACTCCCTTGGCATATTGCGATAAAATTTTAGCGTAAAACAAACTTTATCCTGAACTGAACAACAGAGAATTAACAGTTAGAGGAAGTATACTTTTCTTAAAACAAGCGCAATCAACGGCGATAATTGCATTTTTCCCATTTTTAGGGGAAGATAGTATAGATTGTAGCTAATGTAACTAAAATTTTGTGTTTCGGGATGATAGATCAGAATTGTCAATTGTTTATCTGTTATCCTAATCTAAAACTTATCAATTAAAAACACTGGTTCTACTGAATTTAAGGAGTTTAATTTTGAAAAAGATAGAAGCAATTATCCGACCCTTTAAACTAGACGAGGTAAAAATTGCCTTAGTTAATGCTGGCGTTGTCGGCATGACGGTGTCCGAAGTTCGCGGCTTTGGTCGTCAAAAAGGGCAAACTGAACGGTATCGCGGTTCTGAATATACAGTGGAATTCCTGCAAAAGCTTAAAATTGAAATTGTCATCGAAGATGACCAGGTAGATACGGTCGTTGATAAAGTGATCAACGCCGCTCGCACTGGTGAAATTGGTGACGGAAAAATCTTTGTTTCCGATGTGGATCAAACCATTCGCATCCGCACTGGGGAGAAAAATCTAGAAGCTGTGTAAATTCAGGGATGGAGGCGGGTTAGAAATAATACTTTCCTATTTTCAATCTAACCTGCTTCCTTATATTACAAATTGTGAATTTCTGGAAATAAAGCAGAAAATGCGAGACCGCGATGACTAACTTTCTGCCGATATATCGGATCCATTTCGGCAAAGGTTTTTTGTACAGCAGGAAAATAAAAAATGGGATCATAGCCAAAGCCCTTCTTGCCTCGGGGCTCCCTAAGAATTTCCCCTCTACAGGATCTTTCTCTTTCGAGAACAATTGTGCCATCGGGACGCGCGATCGCGACGGCACAAATAAATGCAGCCCCTCGTTGCGAGGTATTTCCTAATTCTCTTAATACCCGGTTAATCCGTTCTTCATCAGTATTGGCATAGCGGGCGGAATAAATTCCTGGCGCCCCGTTGAGGGCATCAACCGATAAACCGGAATCATCCGCGATCGCGTACTCTCCGGTTGCTTGCGCCACAGTTTTGGCTTTAAGATGAGCATTTTCTCGAAAACTGGTTCCCGTTTCTTCGATTTCTAAATCTTTGGGTTTGAGGGCTAATTCACAATCCAAGTTGCCAAGATAAGTCTGCATTTCTTCCAGTTTTCCAGGATTGCCGGTAGCAATAATTAACTTTTTCATGACCCTTCTACAATAGATATAGTATTGCTTGCGAGATCAATATCTCATATTGGGGAGTTTTTGGGAGGAGAGAATATGTTAGTGGTATTGCTAGATGAACAAATCCTATCACCCAAACAAGTATGTCAAAATTGTTTATTAGCTGACCGTAGCGGCGTTCCACGCTGGCGAAGAGGACGTCTCGGTTGTGGGCAAACTTTAAGAAGGTTAACAGATCAACAACCGGAACTCTATGAATGTCAGATGGGATTTCGCTTAGCTCGTTTAAATTCAATCAGCGAAAAAGACTTTAATACTTAAACTCCAATTCAATCAAGGAAGGAATTAATATGACTGCGCCTAACAACACAGAAATTCAAAATCGGTTTTTTGCAGCTTTACCTTATGTTTTGCCCTTAGTTTATGTATATGAATTTGGAGAATTTTTATTTAACCAATTTCCGTATTTACAGTTAATTTATTTACCACTAGAACCTATTAAAGCCCTTTATTCTACACCCTTAGTAGGTTTAGTTATTTTCTTTGCTTTAATTTTTGCAGTTGTGAGAAATGAAAATATTCCTCACTTGATCCGCTTTAATACTATGCAAGCTATTTTACTTGATATTCTACTAATACTAATTCGACTTGCAATAGGAATTCTAGCACCAGGATTAAAATTAGGAGGTGGATTATTAATAGAAACCTTTTTCAATATGATATTTTTAGGAATCTTAGCAACATGCACTTATGCAATTGTTCAATCGGCGCGAGGAATTTATGCCGAACTTCCGGCGATTTCCGAAGCGGTTCATGGACAAGTTCGTTAATCGTCACTAACCTAATTTTGTTTCCTCTGAACTAAGGAGATAATTTTCCAGGCAGTCAATGCCTTCAATTTCAATGCGAACGCGATCGCCAATTTGCATTGGTCCAATGCCTTTTGGCGTTCCAGTCAAAATCACGTCCCCTGGCACCAGGGTCATAATTTGAGAAATATAGGAGACTAATTTCTCCACTGGAAAGACCATCTGAGTTAATAAAGCCGATTGTCGAGGCTCAGTTTCGTCATTGAGAAATGTTTGCAGCGTCGCTCCCGCACTTAAATCGCGTACAATCCAGGGGCCAAGGGGACAAAACGAATCAAAGCCTTTGGCTCGCGTCCATTGGCCGTCTTTTTGCTGTAAATCCCTTGCGGTAACATCATTGGCAATGGTATAGCCCCAAATTTTATTTCGGATTTTTTCTGGGGAACAACGACGAGTCCGTTCACCAATGACAACAGCCAATTCTCCTTCGTAATCCACCTGTTGGCTAAAGGGAGGAGAGTAAATGGCTGTCTGATGGGCTGTAATAGCAGTGGGAGGTTTTAGAAAAATTAACGGGTAAGGGGGGACCTCTCCTCCCATTTCTGCAGCGTGTTGATGATAGTTTTTTCCCACCGCAATAATTTTGGTAGGGGCAGAAGGGGCAAGCAGTTGGTAAGTTTCCGGTTCCAGTTTTAAGTCTGTGGGTTGTCCCCCCAACCAAGAAGGGGCATCTAAGACTTGGACACTGCGATCAAGCTGTAGGAGGCCATAATAAGTTTGTGCTTGAGTGGTTTTCACTCGAACATAGCGTTGCACCATAATCAACAAGGAGTTAGGCGTTATTGGTTATTCCCTGGCAAAAGCGGCAAATAACCAACAACAAATTTGTTCTTTTAAATATCTAAGTCGGTGATGTTGAGTTGGGGACCATAAGTTTCAATAAATTCGCGGCGAGGGGCAACGCGATCGCCCATTAAAACCGTAAAGATCCGATCGGCTTCTGCTGCATCCTCAATTTGCACTCGCTTCAGGATACGCGTTTCCGGATTCATTGTCGTTTCCCACAGTTGTAAGGGCATCATTTCCCCTAAGCCTTTGAACCGTTGGAGGTTGTAGTTGGCATTATCGGGAAACTCATTAACTAGCTTCTGCATTTCGCGATCGCTGTAGCAATAATAATATTGTTTTCCTCGTTCTATTTTATAAAGCGGCGGACAAGCAATGTAAACATAGCCTTGTTCAATTAATGCCCGTTGATAGCGATAGAAGAAGGTTAAAAGCAAAGTTCGGATGTGAGCTCCATCAACATCAGCGTCAGTCATGATGATTGCGCGATGATAACGCAACTGTGACAGGTCAAACTCTTCACCTTTGACACCTAATCCTAAGGCTGTAATGAGCGATTGAATTTCATTGTTTTTATAAATTTTGCTGTCGTCGGTTTTTTCAATGTTGAGGATTTTTCCTTTGAGTGGAAGGATTGCTTGAAACTCTCTATCTCGTCCTTGTTTGGCACTTCCACCGGCACTATCGCCTTCCACGATGAAAATTTCCGACTCACTGGGATCGCGCGAACTGCAATCTGCTAATTTCCCTGGAAGTGGCGACGACTCTAAAACGGACTTGCGACGCACTAATTCTCTTGCCCGTCGTGCAGCTTCCGCCGCTTTGAGGGCTTGAATCGCTTTGTCAATAATGGAATCAGCGACATTGGGGTTAAACTCAAGATACTCAGTGAGGGTCTCTCCCACTAAAGAATCAACAATGCCTCTGACTTCGGTATTTCCCAATTTCGTTTTGGTTTGTCCTTCAAATTCCGGTTCCGGCACTTTGACGGAAATAACTGCCGTTAACCCTTCACGAACATTCTCGCCAGCTAGGTTGGAATCATTTTCCTTAAGCTTATTTCGCTTCCGGGCTAGATTATTCATGGTACGGGTTAAAACTGTCTTTAACCCTTCCATGTGGGTTCCCCCATCGACGGTGCGAATATTGTTGGCAAACCCGAGAACATTATCGCTATAGGCATCAATGCACCACTGAAGCGCCACTTCAACTTGGACACCCTCTTTTTCCCCTTGGACATAAATAATATCGGGATGGAGCGGTTGCTTCTCTCCCACCATATAACCCACATATTCTTTAATGCCCCCCTCGTAGCAGTAGCTTTCGCTGTGAGGAGATTCGGGATCGCGCTGATCGCTGAAGGTAATTTTGACCCCGGCATTGAGATAAGCCAGTTCTCTTAACCTGCCAGCAAGGGTATTATAGTCGAATTCAATCCCATCGTTAAAAATTTCCCGGTCCGGAAGAAATTGCAAACAGGTTCCCGTTTCGGGGCTGGGATCCGGTTCGCTTTGCAATTCAGTTGTGGCAATGCCGCGCTCGTAGCGTTGTTTGTAAGCGGTTTGTTGGCGTCGCACTGTCACTTCTACCCATTCGGAAAGGGCATTGACAACCGACACACCCACGCCGTGGAGTCCCCCGGAAACCTTGTAGCCTTCTCCGCCGAACTTGCCGCCAGCATGAAGCACCGTCATTACTGTTTCCAGGGCTGATTTACCGGTGCGAGAATGGCGTTCCACCGGAATGCCCCGTCCATTATCAGTTACGGTAACAGAACCATCTGCGTTAAGATCGATTTCAATGTGGGTGCAGTAACCGGCTAGAGCTTCATCAATGGCATTGTCCACCACTTCATATACCAGATGGTGCAGTCCCCTGGGACCGGTGGAACCAATGTACATTCCAGGGCGTTTGCGGACTGGCTCTAGACCTTCGAGAACTTGTATTTGTTCAGCACCGTAACTGTTTGTCAT
Organism: Cyanobacteria bacterium SW_9_44_58; assembly: GCA_003021905.1. Taxonomy (GTDB): domain Bacteria; phylum Cyanobacteriota; class Cyanobacteriia; order Cyanobacteriales; family Rubidibacteraceae; genus Halothece. The sequence goes on from PXPI01000045.1 coordinate 13,417, forward strand.
GAATCTCTCCGAGAAATTAAAGCGATAAGCCTAGTGTAAGGCTTGTTTAGGGCAAATTCTTCAGAAATTCTAACACAAAAGCGTTTTAGACCACTTAAGTCTGGTTTCAATGAATTTTTGGATTGGGGTGTACCAGCTTTATTAAGGAGTTTGCTGTTACAACAATGGCAATTGGCGGAAATCGCTAAGGGAGGTTTAATCATTATGATGAAAGATGAACGATTTAGAAGCGGGAAAATAATGTTAGAGTTGCCGCCATTAAATACAGACACAATTTGGGGAATTTTAAAGGAAGAAATTTCTGATACTGCAGTTAATCAATTAGTTTGGTATTATCTGGGCTATCGCTATAATACTGAAAAACAGGAATGGAATAATGATTCCGTTGCCCCGCAATGGCGCGAAACTTATCCTGAACCTCCCGATTTTATTGAGAGTCGCCCAGCGACAGTAAAGCTGACGCGTTCGATTCCTAAGCCGAATAAACAACTTTTAAAGGAAAAACTGGGCTTTAAAGGCTACAAAATTGGTGAATTTGGACCTCGCGAAACTAGACGTGCCACTATGGCCAATTGGCTGCTCAGCTATATGAAAGATCAAGGATTGCTAGATTGACTCTCTCTTTGGTTTGACGGCGACTTCTATCTTAAATGGTGCGAGAGGATGTTCGTAGCGCTCCGCTCCACTATAGCCGAAGGCTTAGTGGTGAGTCGGGGCTTTTAAAGGTCGGAGGAAACCTCCGATCCCAGCCCCTCATGAATCGCGCCCAACCAACAAACGTCCGTTAGGACATCCTTATTTTGATTAAAGTGTAATATAATTAGGAGAAGCGGTAAGGCGCGTCAGAGATTACAGGGACTGACTTCCCCAAGAGAGCACCTCGCAAAAAATATCACCCTCGCAAATTTAATGGTGACGGGTCTCGACCAACTTAAAGCTGTGAAGAGCAAAG
>PXPI01000046.1 GCA_003021905.1 Cyanobacteria bacterium SW_9_44_58
AAAGATTTAGTTGATGCGATTACAGAGGCAATGCTAAAAGTAACTAATCAAGATATTCGGAATTGGTTTACTCACTGTTGTTACTGTACCTCATGAATTTGAGAATTGCTATAATCCAAAATAAAAGGAGACTTGCGGTTAAAATTAAAACCGGTATGGGGCCTAATTGAAAAATAAAGATCGGAGCGGCTGCAGTAAAGAAACCGCCGCCAACAATGGGCTCAAATAAAAGCTGTTTATAGGCAAAACTTTCTAAGGCACCGGTGCGATTATCCGGATCAACCATCTGCAATAATAAAAGACCGGTTGCCGTGACCCCCATCGATTGTCCCATATCCCCAATTCCTCGCTCAAACCAGTAAGTGGACAATAGACGAGGCGCAAAGAATAAAAAGGCAAAAATATTCCAACTAATTCCTGCTACCGATAAAATTAAGAAGGGAATCAAATTAGCGCTAAGAACGGTTAGCGAAATGGACGCGATCGCGCTAAAGATAACCACATCTAGGGCAACGCCTGCAATATTTTTTTGCAGAGGCCGCAAAATTAAGCCATCTAATCCCAAACGTTTCATGGTGAGTTGAACAATTAAGCCGCCAATCAACGCCATGGGAAATAGGGGAACATAATTCATAATTTCAATTTCTAATTTCGCCCAAGTTAGGGTTTCCAGTTCTTGCAGCGCTTCTAGAATCAGCCAGCCCACAGTAACCGCGATCGAGACAAATCCTAAATTAATTGATAACGGATCAATCAAAAGATTCTTACTTAAACTTTTATAGTCTCGTTGAAAATGTTCTGATTCCCACTCCGATAATTCTTGAAACTCAGGGGAGGATAATCTGTGCTTGGTTTCCGATTTTAAATACCCTTTTCGACGTCCCCAATTGATTAAAACGGTCCCTGTTATCACTCCTGACAGTAAGCCCACTGTGGCTAAGCCTAATGCTAATTCTCCGCCTTGTTGAAATCCAAAATCTTCTAGCACTTGTGCCATCCCGGCTGCTGTACCATGTCCCCCTTCAAATCCCATTTCAATTAAGGCGCCGGCAATGGGATTGATATCAAAAATCGGCGTTAAAATCAGCAGCGTTATAGATAATCCCACCACGTATTGTCCCCAAGCTAAAATTTGAGCAAAGGCAACTTGGGGCGCAATTTTACGCCATACTTCTTTTGGGCTAGGAATGGTTTCTCCTAAAAAGAGGGTAGCAAAAACCAGATTAATAAAAACACTTGGGGCTTGAGACCACACTGTCGCAATATTGTCGGGAAATAATCCTTGATTTCCCAACCAAGTATCGGCAGGAAAAATGTTGCCTAATCCTTCTTGTCCTAATAATAAAGCAACTCCCCCGGCGAGAATCGACTCGGGTAAATAAAGTTGATCAAAAATTTCAACTTTGTGTTTCAAAATTCGTCCAATTAGGAGTAGTAAACCTAAAACAATAAAAGCAGCAAAAACATCGACTAATTCCAATACGTTTGTCCTCAATTAAGTACTTTCCTTACCTATTCCTAACGACAGTAAAATCGCATTTCCCCTGAATCGGTTTCACTCCTAGCTAAAATAGAGAGTATCCAAACAAGGGAAATCTATCAAAAACAGGGGAATCGTCATTAACATCGGATTAATTAAACTAGAGACCGATTATAGTTTGAAATGTTTTGTGTCGCTAAGCGGTAACAATAGTTACATGAAGGAACCGTTTTTTGTGTTCTTAGTTGAACCTTATCTGCTCAAAGCAGGGCTAATTTCTGGCAAAAATGCCCATTTGTCCGATTTTGAAAAACTAAGAACTGGTGCCGATCAGATACAATAAGGCCATCCGCACGGCTACCCCACTGGCAACTTGTTGGGAAATGAGACTGCATTCAGGATCATCCATGAGATCCGAACTGATTTCTACACCGCGATTTACTGGCCCCGGATGGAGAATTTTGACGTGATCTTTGGCTAAGCGGGCGCGATCGCGCGTAATGCCAAATCGCTGATGATATTCCCGCAGACTTGGCAATAAATGGTCGCTCATCCGTTCTTTTTGCAACCGCAGGGTCATAATAAAATCAGCTTCGGCAAGGGCGGGTTCAATCTCCCAATGACAAATCAATTGGTCTTGATAAGATTCCGGCAACAGCCCCTGAAAAGCTTTGGGAAGCAGCGTCGGCGGTGCCGCTAAATGAACCGTTGCCCCCATAGCCGTCAAACTATATAAATTGGAACGCGCAACGCGAGAATGGAGAATATCGCCTACTAACGCCACTTTTTTCCCGGCTAAAAACTGATGGGGAGACGAGGAAGACAGCCATTGATAAAGGGTAAATAAATCCAACAACGCTTGAGAGGGATGTTCATGCTGCCCATCTCCCGCATTGAGAATGCGAACATCCGTTTGTAAGCGATCCATTTCCGCTGCAATAGTATGGGGAACTCCCGCTTGCCGATGACGGATTACCATAATATTGGCACCCATGGCCATATAGGTTTTAGCCGTATCGAAAATGGTTTCTCCTTTGGCAAGAGAGGAAGAACTCCCGGAAAAATTCAACGTATCGGCTGATAACCGTTTCGCCGCCAATTCAAAACTGCTGCGGGTACGAGTTGAGGGTTCAAAAAACAAGTTAGCGACAACTTGTCCTTGCAATGCCGGCACTTTCTTCGTCCGACGGGATAATACCTCCCGAAAACTGTCTGCGGTTTCCAGGAGGGTTTCATACTCTGGGGCAGCAAACGTCTCTAAAGAGAGAATATGGGGTTTTGTCCAAGCCGTCGTTGTTTCGGTGGTCATTGATTTTGGTTGGCCCGTAGTTGTCCACAAGCCGCATCTGCTTCCAACCCACGGGAATAGCGGACACTGACAGCAATATTAGCGTCTTCCAAGACCGATTGAAAGGCTTGAATGCGCTTTTTGCTCGGACGTTGATAATCCACCTCGCTGATGGGATTGTAGGGAATCAGATTAACATGGGTTTGGAACCCGCGTAAAAGTTGCGCTAATTCTTGAGCATGGTCTGGCGTATCATTAAAGCCTGCTAACAGAATATATTCAAAGGTAACCCGGCGGCGAGTCCATTTTACATAGTCGCGGCAATCCGCCATAATTTGTTCTAAGGGATAGCCCCCGCCGCTGGGAATCAGTTGTTCTCTTAAGGCTTGGTTCGAGGCATGCAGGCTGATGGCAAGGGTAATTTGCAATTGTTCTTCCGCCAGTCTAGGAATCTGATTGGGAACGCCCACGGTAGATACGGTTAAGGAACGCTGTCCAATGCCCACATCTTGATTTAATGATTTAACAGCACTGATAACTTCCTCTGAGTTAAGCAGAGGTTCTCCCATCCCCATAAAGACGACATGACTCACTCGTTGTTGGAAATCCTCGCTGACTGTAAGGACTTGATCCACAATTTCATGGGCTTTGAGATTGCGAGTAAAACCGCTTTTGCCGGTAGCACAAAAATCGCAAGCCATGGGACATCCCACCTGCGAGGAAACACAAACCGTTAAGCGTTTGGCAGTGGGAATGCCAACGGTTTCAATAATTTGTCCATCATAGAGGCGCAGTAAGTATTTACGGGTTTCGTCCGGGGCAATGCTGCGATGCGCAATAGTGGAGCGTCCAATGGGTTGATGTTCCAGTTGTTCCCGCCACTGTTTGGGAAAGACAGTAATCTCGTTCAGCGATCGCGCCCCTTTTTGATACAGCCAGCGATGCAGTTGTTTCCCGCGATAAGCGGGTTGTTTCTGTTCTTTGACCCAATTGGTCAATTCTTCTAGAGATTTTCCTAATAATGCAGATTGACTCAACAGTTTCCTCCCTTTTGTCAGCATCAGTTCCGCATTTTCTATTGTAGAGAGTGTCTTGCTAAGTCTTGTTGGGCAATTTGACCCTTGCAATTCGTTTTTTTTCAGAAACGTGTAAATGTTTATTAAAAAATAAAAAGAAATCTATTCAAAAATAACAATCAGAGAAATTTGTTAATCAAACTAGAAAGAAAGCCCCTAAATCTACATTAGAATTAAACTAAACCCCATTACATTATTACTCATAGCAAAAATTAAGAAAAGATAAACAAAAAAGGATAACGCTTATGAATGAGCTACAAAAATACCAATTCAAATGTACATTAAGCTTTGGCGACATTTACGGCCAAATTATCGTTTGGCTAATCGTAATCTTTCTTAGTCTTGCAACAGCACTGGCATTGTGGAGTAATGAAGGACAAATTTATGCCCTCGCGACTGTAGGATTAATTTTAGTGCTTTCTCTGCCCTTCTTGCTATTTGCGTTTGTCACCACGCTGTTGAACAATATTCAATTGATTCCCTTAGAGGAAAATTCAGAAAGGAAAACGCGTTCTCAACGCGCACAAAGTCAGCAAAAAGCGGCAACTTCCTCGGCTGGCTAACGTTAACAATTCCTTCAGCTTAAATTCATTCGGGATTAATCATCGCTGTTTAAGCTTGGAGTAGAAGAAAACACGAACAGTGCTGTCTTGCCAAACCTAAATTTGGTCTAAAGTTAGAAGCCTGTTAGTGAATATTTCTTTATGATTGTAATTAGGAAATTTCCTAACAATACTCCATCACTGCCTTGAACGCAACCAAGGAGAAAACTATGGTTAATCCCGCGCAATCTCCCAGTTTAGATCGAGATTGCACGACGCTATCTCGTCATGTTTTACAGCAATTTCAAGGGTTTTCCGCCGAAGCGCAAGATTTAAGCGCCTTAATGAATCGGGTTGCTTTAGCGGGAAAACTCATTTCCAGACGACTCAGCCGTGCCGGAATTGTAGAAGGGGTCTTAGGCTTTACAGGAGAAACTAACGTCCAAGGCGAATCCGTCAAACGAATGGATGTTTATGCTAACGACGTTTTTATCTCAGTATTTAAGCAAAGCGGGTTAGTCTGTCGCCTCGCCTCGGAGGAAATGGACAACCCCTATTATATTCCTGAAAATTGCCCGATCGGGCGCTACACCCTGTTAATGGATCCCATCGATGGATCCTCCAATATCGACACCAATCTCAGTGTGGGCTCAATTTTCTCCATTCGTCAACAAGAAGGAGACGATAGCGATCAAAGTGCCAGCGATTTGTTACAAAACGGACATAAACAAGTTGCTGCTGGATATATACTATATGGTGCCAGTACCATGTTGGTTTATTCCCTGGGAAATGGAGTACACTCTTTTACCCTCGATCCCAGTTTAGGAGAGTTCATCCTGGCCGAAGAAAACATAAAGATTCCCGAATCGGGGTCAGTGTATAGCCTCAACGAAGGCAACTTCTGGCAATGGGAAGAAGCCATTCGCAATTATGTGCGTTATGTTCATCGTCAAGAAGGATATAGCGCTCGCTATGGGGGAGCGTTAGTGGCAGATTTTCATCGTATTATCCAGCAAGGAGGAGTCTTCCTCTATCCAGGCACAGTCAATCAACCGGAGGGAAAGTTACGCTTATTGTATGAATCGGTTCCCCTTGCCTTTTTGGTGGAACAAGCAGGCGGCAAAGCGAGCACCGGAACCCAACGATTGTTAGATGTCGTACCGGATAAGCTTCATGCGCGTTCTCCTTTAGTGATTGGCAGCAGTAAAAACGTCGAGTTAGTGGAATCGTTCCATCAAGAACAGGCAACTAGTTCTCAGCAACCTGCTATGGCAGATGAGTAACGTTAATCAACACAAAAATAAGGAGGAATCAACAATGACAGTCGCCGATCAAAACCCAATTTTACAAATTGAGAAAGAATACGGTCAAAGCGTTTGGATGGATAATCTCAGCCGTGATATTATCCGTTCCGGCGAATTGAAAGAATTGACCGAAAATCGCGGCATTCACGGAATTACATCCAATCCTACCATTTTTGAAAAAGCGATCGCGGGCAATGAAACCTACGACGCTGATATTGAAGCTGGGATCAAAGAAGGCAAATCCGTGCAAGCCATTTATGAATCCCTAGTATTTGAAGATATTCGGGAAGCCTGCGATACCCTTCGTCCCATTTACGATGAAACCAACGGTCTCGATGGCTACGTCAGCATCGAAGTGCCGCCCACAATTGCCCAAGATACCGAAAGCACACTCCAGGAAGCCCGCCGTTACTTTAAAGAAATTGGTCGGGAAAATGTCATGATTAAAATTCCCGGTACCAGTGAAGGGTTGCCGGCAGTGGAAGCGGCGATTCGGGAAGGGATTAATGTCAATATTACCCTTCTATTCTCTGTGCAAAGCTATATTGACACCGCTTGGGCGTATATTCGCGGTTTAGAAAAACGCCTCGAAGATGGCAACGATATCAGTAAAATTGCCTCTGTCGCTAGTTTCTTCCTCAGCCGCATTGATGTCAAAATCGACAAAATGGTTGATGAGAAGCTGCAACAAGAAACGGATGCGGCGAAACAGGAAAAATTAAAATCAATTAAAGGCAAAGTTGCCATTGCCAACGCCAAAATTGCCTATCAAGAGTTCAAGAAAATCTTTGGCAGCGATCGCTGGCAGAAACTCGAACAAAAAGGCGCACACCTGCAACGTCTTCTCTGGGCAAGCACCGGGGCGAAAAATCCTGATTACAGCGACGTCATGTATGTGGACGAATTAGTGGGCAATCATACCGTTAACACCATGCCCCCCGATACCATCGAGGCTTGTGCCGATCACTGCAGCCCGGCTGATCGCATTGAAATGGACATCGACCAAGCCTATCAACTCATGGAAACCCTCAAAGATCCCGATGTCAATATTGATTTAGACCAAGTCATGTCTGAATTGCTTGAGGAAGGAATCGACAAATTCGTCAACCCCTACGAATCCCTTCTATCTTCCCTAGAGGAAAAAGTGAAACAATTGGCCTCTGTCTAAGTTGGCCTTGTCCCCTCAATCCTCAATGATGGTTGAGGGTGGGGGGAAATTATTTTCTGGGGAAACCGATATTTTCTAACGCAATAATTTATAACTGATAACCGGAATATGGTAGTAACGAAAGAAAATCCACTTCGTATCGGCTTACAGCAGGAACGCACCCCAGAACCCTCAATCATGGTAATTTTTGGGGCCTCAGGAGACTTAACCCAACGCAAACTGGTTCCCGCCCTTTATGATCTCAAACGAGAACATCGGTTGCCGGGAGAATTAACCATTGTTGGGGTTGCCCGCCGCGATTGGAGTCATGAATATTTCCGCGAACACATGCGGGAAGGGGTAGAAAATTACACCGCCGGCATCGGCAACGAAGAACTCTGGAAAGACTTTGCGGAAGGATTGTATTACTGTTCCGGCAACATTGACCAAGAGGAAAGTTATCAGAAGTTAAAAGCCTTTCTGCAAGAGTTAGATGGAAAACGGGGCACCAGAGGGAACCGCGTTTTTTATTTAGCAGTTTCTCCCAAATTCTTCCCCGAAGCGATTCAACAGCTGGGAAAAGCCCGAATGCTGCAAGATCCCAATAAGCAACGCCTGGTGATTGAAAAGCCCTTTGGCAAAGATTTAGCCTCGGCCCGGTCTCTGAATCGAACAGTGCAAAAGGTCTGTTACGAAAACCAAGTTTATCGCATCGACCACTATTTGGGGAAAGAAACCGTACAAAACCTGTTAGTGTTCCGGTTTGCCAATGCCATCTTTGAACCCCTTTGGAACCGTCAATTTGTGGATCATGTGCAGGTAACTGTGGGGGAAACGGTGGGGGTGGAAGATCGCGCCGGCTATTATGAAAGTTCCGGTGCCTTGCGAGACATGGTGCAGAATCACCTCATGCAGTTAGTGTCCTTGACTGCCATGGAACCCCCTAACTCTCTCGATGCCGATAGTATTCGCACGGAAAAGACCAAAGCGTTAGAGTCCTTTTACTTAGCCGATCCCAATAATCTCGATAAATGTGCCGTCCGGGGCCAATACAGCGCCGGTTGGATGAAAGGCAAATCTGTACCGGGATATCGGGAAGAAAACGGCGTGGATCCCAATTCCACTACCCCCACCTTTGCCGCCTTAAAATTATATTGTGATAACTGGCGTTGGAAAGGGGTTCCGTTTTATTTACGCACCGGGAAACGACTGCCCAAGAAAGTCACCGAAATTGCCATTCAGTTTCGGGAAGTTCCCTTATTGATTTTCCAATCAGCTGCGCAGCAAACCAATCCCAATGTTTTAACCATGCGGATTCAACCCAATGAAGGGATTTCTTTGCGGTTTGAGGCTAAAATGCCAGGCCCCGAACTCAGAACGCGATCGGTGGATATGGACTTTAGCTATGGGTCATCGTTCGGCATAGCAACTGCCGATGCCTATAATCGGTTGCTGTTGGATTGTATGTTAGGGGACCAAACCCTATTCACCCGTTCCGATGAAGTAGAAGAAGCTTGGCGCGTCCTTAGCCCTGCCTTATCCGCGTGGGATGAAGCTAGCAACCCCGAATTAGTCCCGCAATACGAAGCAGGCACCTGGCAACCGTTTGAAGCAGAAGCGCTGATTAATGCTGACGGTCGGCGTTGGCGCAGATTATAATTACCACCTTTTTCCAGTCGTACATTGCAAAGCGAGGAATAATAATGACGCAATCTCCACCGCTTCTTTCCTTACAAAGTCCCAAAGACGTTTCCCTTGAAGAAATCGAAGCCGAACTCAATCAGATTTGGCAAGCCAATCGTACGGGGGAGGAAGGAACCGTTGCCACTCGTGCGACCACCTTTACCATGGTGATTTATGAGTCCGAAGAAACCCAGCAGTTATTAGCGGCCTTAGGCTTTTATCAAGGCCCCATTGACGGCATTATTGGATCGGATACCGTAGAAGCCATTAAAGCGGCGCAAAAGGCATACGGCTTTGAAGAAACCGGGAATCCCACTCGGGAATTTTTAGACCGTCTCCGTTCGGCTTATCAACAAGCGCAACAGCAAGCTGATTTCAGCAATAATCATCAAAAATATGTTTATGATGGGGATGGCAGTGCCATTGCCGACGCGATCGCGGCCGCCAATCCTTGCCGCATCATTACCCTGTATCCCACAGCCGGAGAAGATGAAGGCGTTTCCGCCCAAGTATCCGCTTATTGTCCCATTCAAAAACAAGGCAGCAACAGTTTAGTTTGCTGCGAGTATATTAACCTCACCGGCACCGCTGAAGCCTTAGAACGAATTGGCGGGATGGTTTCGGCTTTAATGGTCAGTGAATTGCCGAAATTTATCTGGTGGAAAGCGACCCCTAATCCCGAATATGGGCTATTTCAACGCCTCAGTGAATATAGCGATATTATTATTATTGATTCCAGTACCTTTGCTGACCCGGAAGGAGAATTGGAATGTATCGGCAAGCTTCTCTCCGAGGGCATGATATTTGCCGATCTCAACTGGCGGCGGTTAGCGGCTTGGCAAGAATTAACCGCAGAGGCGTTTGATCCCCCGGAACGACGCAGTGCCTTAAACCAAGTGGATCGCGTAACTATTGATTATGAAAAAGGCAATCCCGCCCAAACTTTGATGTTTCTAGGTTGGTTAGCCTCGCGGTTGCAGTGGCAGCCCACGTCCTATGAGTATGAAGGCGGGGACTACGACATTCGTCGCGTAAAGTTTGTCAATGATGAACAGAAAGAAGTGGAAGCCGAGTTAGCTGGAATTCCCACTGAAGCCGGAGAGATTCCCGGCGATTTGATTAGTTTGCGCCTGAGTTCCACCAATCTCGAAGCAGACTGCTGCACAGTTCTCTGTTCCGAAACCACAGGCTGTATGCGGATGGAAGCCGGCGGCGGCGCCCAGTCTTGCCGCATTCAACAAGTTACCCCGCTATTTGACCAAAAAACGGAACAGCTATTAACGAAGCAGTTGCAACGGTGGGGACGGGAAGTGTTATACAAAGAAAGTATGAAGCTTACCTACGACATGTTAAAGCTAAGGCATTAGCCTATTCCATTGAAATTATTTTCCCATGGCAACCCCTTGCGAGGTTGTTATGGGAAATTTCTGAGTTCCCCGAAACTCCCTTTGATTCCATTGCTTTGATGAGCAACCATCGCTTATGGCATTCATTATTGCCGGTGAACGCAGCGGGGTGGGCAAAACCACCATTACCCTGGCCCTGCTTTCCTTTTTAGCGCGCCAGCAGGAATGGATACAGTCGTTTAAAGTGGGACCGGATTATATTGATCCCATGTTCCATACCCAAGTCACTGGGCGTCCTTGTCGCAACTTAGATCCGGTTTTAACAGGGCCTGACTATGTCCAGCAATGTTTTTTCCGGCACTGTCAAGGGACTCAGTATGCGCTAATTGAAGGGGTAATGGGATTGTTTGACGGCGTGTGTTTCCACCAACAAAATGATTATGCCTCCACCGCGCATATTGCCAGAATCTTAAACATTCCAGTTGTATTGGTCATCGATGCGTCTCGCTTATCGGGATCTGTGGGCGCGATCGCGCAAGGTTATACTAATTTCGATCCGCAAGTAAGGGTCGCCGGCATCATTCTGAATCGGGTGGGCAGCGATCGCCATTTGGAACTTCTCAAAACAGCTTTAGAACCGCTTCAGATGCCTATATTGGGAGTATTTCGCCGTCAGGAAAATATTGCGCTGCGCCATCGGCATTTAGGATTAGTACCCACCGAAGAAGTGGAATCCTTCCCCCAAATTCAAGATCGGTTGGCAACCATAGCTCAAAATAGTTTAGATTGGGACCAAATTTTCCCCTTGCTAGGTGCCCCCCAAACTGCCGTTTCTCTCCTTTGGGATGAAATACCTCCTCACACTCCTGTACGAATTGGCATCGCGCGCGATCGCGCCTTCAATTTTTACTATCAAGACAACCTCGATCTCTTAGAACATCTGGGGGCAGAACTCATTCCCTGGAGTCCTCTCCACGATTCCGCTCTCCCGCCTTCTCTGGATCGCCTGTATTTTGTCGGCGGTTTCCCCGAGGTTTTTGCTGAGGAATTATCCCACAATAGAGATGTTATTCAACAACTGCAAGCAGCGATTGCCAATGGCATTCCTACCTATGCTGAATGTGGGGGATTGATGTATTTATCCCAAAGCATTACTGATTTGGCAGGAGAAACTTGGCCCATGGCAGAAATCTTGCCCACTCATACCATCATGGAAAAACGATTAACCCTAGGCTATCGCCAAGCTATTCCCTATCCCAATAATCCTCTGCTTTCAGCAAATACTGCCATTTGGGGACATGAATTTCATCGTTCCCAATTGCAAACTCCTTCCGCTTCTCCCCTGTATCAACTTTGCGACCTATACCGAAACCAATACCAAGAAGGATGGAAATTGGGATCAGTTTATGCCTCTTACTTGCATCTGCATTGGGGCAATCTCCCTCATTTTCCCAAAAAATTCATACAAGGTTTATTAAAATGATGGTTAAGTGAAGTCAAAGAAGATAGGATAACTCATCAAACGTAATCAAAAATCAATAAGCAGATCTGTGGTGATGGAGTCGGAATCGAATCAAGCTGAAAAAACAAATACTGCCGTCGTTGCAAACAGGCAAATGCGTTCCCCGTTTTATTTCCGGAATCAATTTGAAGGAACGATGGCCATGGCAAGCGATGCGGCAACGGTGAAAGAATATCTCAACGCCCATCAGGGATGGTTTGTCCGATGCGCTAAACCTATGCAAGCAGAACCCATTGGTGAAAATAGCTATGCCTTAACCATTGGCCGCTTTCGTGCCTTGGGATTTGAAATTGAACCGAAATTAGGCGTGGAATTGCTCCCAGAAGCAAACGGCGTTTACCGAATGAAGACAGTGCCGCTAGAAACGAATGATTCTCATTTGTATGAAGTGGACTATCAAGCAGCGTTACAATTAGTAGAAAATACAAATACATTGCAATCAGACCTTTCTGCCCCTGTCACAACAGTGGAATGGACATTAGATTTAGGCGTCGCCATTGATTTTCCTCGGTTTATTTATCGTTTTTCCCAGTCTATGGTTCAAAGAACCGGCGATCGCGTTTTAGCCCAGATCGTCCGTCAAATGTCCCATCGTCTCACTTACAAAGTTCAAACCGATTTCCATACCCGATACAATCTCCCATTGCCTTGTTCAGGGCACTAGTGGAAGTTGGTCAGCTTGTAAACAAGCACGCCCAATTTTTGTATAACAAGCAAGAAACACCATGAATTCAAAAACGGCAACTGTACCTACCCCGAACAAACCTATTGCGCTACAAATCGGTCAATGGATTTTTGATCCCCTTGGCTACATGAAAAGTAACTTTCAGCAATATGGAGACATTTTCCATGCCTACGTCTCTTGGGGAAGTCGGGAATCATTGGTGATGCTCAATGAGCCTCAAGCACTTCAGTATCTGTTAACGCATGATACGGGAAACACCTTTACAGCACCAGGAGAGGTCAATGAAATTTTGGAACCGCTGCTAGGGCGGCAAGGCTTAATTTTGCTAAGCGGGGATCATCACCGGCATCATCGCAAGTTAGTAATGCCTCCGTTTCATGGGGAACGCCTCAAAGCTTACGGCGATATTATTCAACAAATTACCCAGGAAGTCATTGCCCAATGGTCCACTGAAAGCCCTTTCAAAGTGCGCAGCGCCATGCAGACAATTACCATGCGGGTTATCCTGCAAGCGGTATTTGGACTGCGTGAAGGAGAGCGCTATCGGCAATTGGAACGCTTGCTAAGTCAGCGGTTAGACATGACCGGTTCTCCGGTGTCTTCTGTCATTCTGTTCTTTCCATGGCTGCAAAAAGACTTAGGGAGTTGGAGTCCTGGAGGTCGCCTTCGTAAATTGGGTGAGGAAACTGATAAGCTATTATTCGCCGAAATTAAGGAACGCCGAGCCAATCCCGATCCCAATCGCACTGATATTTTGTCTTTGCTTCTGCAAGCTGAAGATGAAGCGGGAAATGGGCTAAGCGATCAAGAGTTGCACGATGAATTAATGACTCTGCTGGTAGCCGGTCATGAAACGACAGCCACAGCACTAACTTGGGCCATGTATTGGATTCATTCTCTCCCGGAGGTCAAGGAAAACTTGCTTGCCGAGTTAGATGCCCGCTCTGATGAGAGTGATCCCTTGCAACTTATTAAACTGCCTTATCTCAGTGCCGTCTGCAATGAAACCCTGCGCATTCATCCCGTTGCCATGCTAACTTTTCCCCGCCGCGTTGAAGAACCGGTGGAACTATGCGGTTATCAATTGGAACCGGGGACACTAATTATGGGCAGTATTTACTTGCTTCATCAACGGGAGGATCTCTATCTGCAACCGCAACAATTTCGACCGGAACGGTTTTTAGAACGGGAGTTTTCGCCTTATGAATTTATGCCCTTTGGCGGAGGCGTTCGTCGCTGTGTCGGCGCGGCGCTAGCTCAATATGAAATGAAAATTGTTTTGGGGACGATTCTGTCTCAACTGGATTTAGCATTGCTGAACCAGCGTCCTGTTCCCCCAGCACGTCGAGGAATTACTTTAGCACAAGGCAAACCGGTTTGGATCCAAAACAAAGGCCCACGGAGTGCCTCTCAAAGTTGGAAACAACAACCGGTTACAAAATAAATTGCTTGGGCAGATATAGCACAAATTACTGCGGGTAAGAAACGGGCTAAAGAGACTCTATTGATATAGCATTGTCGGGAAAAACGGCAAAAATTCCGAGATATGTATCCGTTTTAATGGTAGAGAGCAGTTTTAATGGATAACATAGGAACTAAGGAAAATTAAGAACTGCCGTCAGTTTTATGGATATGCAGCTTATCAATATTGGGTTTGGAAATATTGTTTGTGCCAATCGGGTAGTGGCGATTGTTAGCCCGGAATCAGCCCCCATTAAACGAATTGTTACTGATGCACGCGATCGCGGTCAATTAGTTGATGCCACTTATGGTCGGCGCACAAGGGCAGTGATAATTACCGATTCCAGTCATATTGTTTTATCGGCGATTCAACCGGAAACTGTTGCACATCGCTTTGTTTTGAGTAAAGATAGCCACGCAGCTAGCAATTAATTCAAACATTCATGGAAAGCGGTCAACTGATTGTCATTACCGGACCGAGCGGGGTAGGAAAAGGAACTCTCGTCAAATCCCTTCTACAGCGGCATAATCAGCTCAGTTTATCAATTTCAGCAACGACTCGGCCACCGCGTGCTGGGGAAACCAACGGTAAAGATTATTTTTTCTTGTCTCGCCCGGAATTCGAAGCCATGATCGAGACAGGAGACCTGTTGGAATGGGCGGAATATGCAGGAAATTACTATGGAACACCGCGTCAAGGCGTAGAAGATAAACTGCAACAAGGAGAACAAGTCATTTTGGAAATTGAAGTGGTGGGAGCGAGGAAAATTCAGCAAAGTTTCCCCCAAGCAATGCGAATTTTTATTTTCCCCCCTTCCTTAACGGTCTTGGAAGAACGGCTGCAAAAGCGAGGCAAAGATGATCCAGAAATTATTGCGCAGCGTCTGGATCATGCTAAAACCGAAATTGCAGCCGCTGATGAATTTGATTACACCATCGTCAATGATGACCTCGATCGCACTTTGACTCAATTAGAACAGATTATTTTGCAACCGGAAAAATCATGATTGATTTTGAGCGGTAACGCCTTTGCCAAAGAATTTCGGCGGTTCGGAAAGGGTATAGATTTCTTGATGCTGCGCGATCGCGCGACGAACATACGCGGGCGTTTGCAGCAATCCTAAATAGGTGGTGCCATCAATGAGACTTAAGCCGCCTGTGGTTTTCTCTTGCAGCAGCCGGTCAATTTCGGCAGGTTCGGGGCGAGTGTCAATCGGGGTATGGGAAGATAGCGTCAGACTCCACGGTTCTCCATAAGTGGGAACAAACGTGGTGTAAGAAACATTATCACGAAACACGGTTTTGAGCGTATTCACCAATCGGGCATGAATGGCAATGTAAGGGGATGCCACAGGGCCGGCTTGCAAAACGAATTTACCATCCGGGGCTAATACCCGATTCACTTTTTCATAAAATTCTTTCGTAAATAGCTTAAAAGAAGGACCTTCTTCAATGGGATCTGAGAGATCGCTAATTACAATATCCCAAGTTTGGCTGCTATTATCTAAAATGTCTAAGGCATCGCCAATCACTACTTCATGACGAGGATCATCAAACGCCCCAGCGTGCATTTCCGGTAAATGTTGCTTACAAGCTTCTACGACTTCCCCATCAATATCTACCATCTTCACTGTTTCGACGGTATTCCAGCGTAAAACTTCCCGACTGGTGGCCCCTTCGCCCCCGCCTAAAATTAACACCTTTTTCGGGGCTTGATGGGCAATCATTGCCGGATGCACCAATGCTTCATGATAGAGAAATTCATCTTCGGTGGAAGATTGCCATTTCCCATCCAAAATTAAGCCTTTGCCATAGGACCCTGATTGAACAATATACATCTCCTGAAAGGCTGTTTTTTGAAAGGCTAAAATTTCGGTTGCCCCATGGGCATAAATATCCCAAGGCGTCATGTATTCGGTAATCCAAAGATCGGCTTTTAATTCGCTGCCGGCCATAATCAATCTCCTTTTTTCACTCAATCATCTTAGAGATTTTTAAGTTAGCACAAACCGATCCTTGCCAGAAATCTCCCATGGCATCAGCTTTTAAGCAGAATCCCCTCAAATTTGCTAAAATCGGATACGCAACAAGTTAAAACGCGATGGCCACTGGGCGGTCTAATCAGATTTATGGCAAATACCTATACTGTCGAAATTCATCACCAAGGTCAAACTCATACGATAACGGTTCCTGAAGATCAAACAGTTCTGGAAGCTGCCTATAACGAAGGAATTAATCTTCCCAGTTCTTGCCAAGCAGGCGTTTGTACTACCTGTGCCGCCATGCTGTTAGAAGGAGAAGTGGATCAAACCGATGGCATGGGCGTCTCTCCGGAATTGCAAGAAGAAGGATATGCCTTGTTATGTGTTTCCTATCCTCGGTCCAATTTAAAAATCGAGTCGGAAAAAGAAGACGAGGTCTATACTCGACAATTTCAACAACCTTAGTTCACTAGATGGTAGGGTGTTTCCCAAATACACCCTACTTAGAATCAAAAACAATAATGACCGATCGCGCTTTATTTCAATTTTCTCGACAGTGGAAGCGGCTGCTTAAGTTTATTAGTCTGTTTGGGTTATGTGTCGTTTTAATTATCGGCTGCAATAATCAACAACAAACCAATTCCAATAACGCTACAGGCACCGGAGATCGCGTTAGGATGGGAACCACTCTCAAGCCTCGCACCCTAGATCCGGCCGATAGCTACGAGTTAGCGGGATTAGGGATTATTTACAACCTAGGCGATTCTCTCTATACCTATGAATTAGGCACAACGAATTTGAAACCGAAGTTGGCAACCGCGATGCCGACAATCAGCGAGGATGGCTTAACCTACACCATTCCCTTGCGAGAAGGGGTGGCTTTCCATGATGGAACGGCCTTTAATGCTGAGGCCATGGCATTTTCATTGGAACGATTTATTGAAAATGGCGGGAAACCTTCTTTTCTCTTAGCAGACATTGTTCAAGAGATTCAAGCAACCGGCGAGTATGAACTCACCATCACCCTAAAACAACCCTTTGCGGCGCTTCCTGCCTTGCTGGCTTTTCCTGGAGCTTGTGCTGTTTCTCCAGCGGTCTATGAAAAGGGAACTGGCCAATTCAATCCCAATGAGTTTGTGGGAACCGGCCCTTATCAATTAACCGATTTTACCAGCGATAAAGTCCGCCTTGATCCGTTTCCGGATTATTGGGGGGAACAGCCCGCTAATGAAGGGGTGGATATGCAAATTTATGCCAGTAATCCGGCGAATTTGTTTAATGCCTTTCGCAGCCAAGGAATTGATGTAGCCTATCACTCCTTTGATCCCAATCAAATAAAAAGCCTCAGACAAGGGGCAAATGATGGAAAATGGCAAGCGATCGCGTCTTCGGGGACAGCAGTTAATTATTTAATGTTGAATACCCAATCGCCGCCGCTGGATCAAATCGAAGTGCGACGGGCAATGGCACTGATGATCGATCGCGCATTGCTCAATGAACGGGTATTGCAAGGGCAAGCAGAACCCATTTACAGCTTAATTCCCACCTCGTTTGAGGCTTATGAACCCGTCTTTCAATCAAGATACGGCAATGGCAAGTTTGACCAAGCCAAACAGAAATTGCAAGAAGCCGGCTATTCGGTTGATAATCCCGCAAGCCTGGAAATTTGGCATCCTTCGGGGTCAACCATTCGTTCTTTAGTGGCCAGTACTCTCAGCGCGATCGCGAAACAAGAATTAGATGGCATTTTGCAATTGGAACCCAGAACAGTGGAAGCAGCCTCCTTTTTCAGCAACGTTAGCAAAGGCATTTATTCGGCAGCGTTAATTGACTGGTATCCCGATTTTTTGGATGCGGATAATTACATTCATCCCTTTTTATCTTGCAGCCAAGGCAGTCAAGAAAAGGGATGTCAACAGGGAGGGGCCAAAACCCAAGGATCCTTTTATTACAATGAGCAGATGAACCAATTAATTGATAAACAGCGGCGATTGCAAGATTCTGAAAAACGGCAAGAAATTTTTGCTGAAATCCAAGAACTGCTAGCCGAGGATGTGCCTTATGTTCCCCTTTGGCAAAGTATTGATTATGCCTTTGCCCAAAACAATGTTCAAGGCGTTATGATTAATCCCAGCCAGAATTTTCCCTTTTGGACCATTGAGAAATCAGCCAACAATTAGCAGTTAGGGGCACCCGTTTTTTCTTGAGGTACGCTGGTTTCATTAACGGCTTACTCGGTTTTAATGGGAGAATCTTCACTGGAACTCGAAGATTGTTGCTGTAATAGCTGTTGCTGCTGTTGCCGAAACTTAGATGCTGCCGAATCTAAACTGCGCTGTTGTTGTTGCCGAAAGTCTTCTAACGATTTGCCCTGACTATTGTTCAGACGATGATACAAATCAAATGGACTGATGTTATCGCCTAACCCACTGGAAAAGGTATCGCGTTCGCTAGACTGATAGGGATCATCTTGTTCCGGCGCTGTCGTTTGACTAGATGCCGGAGAGCCCCCTAAATTGAAAACTAACGCGAGACTAACACTGACACTTAAACTAACAAATAAATAACGAATCATAACCCAACCTCACATTTTTTTTCGCAGTTATTTTTATCATATCAATCTCAATCAATGCCGGATTTACCTCAATCATCATCGTCTTCAACTGAACAAGCTTCCTCAAATAATGAAGGAAATGCGACATGGGAGCTGATTTTAGGAGGCGCGATCGCGCTATTGTTGCTGGGTTGGCTGTTTGACAACCCCTTGCTGCTGATGCCGGGCATCCTCATCGCCTTGTTGTTATCCTGGCCAGTGGTTTCAGTTCCCTTCCAATTCCTATATCAACTGATTCAACCGCAGAGGCGAAAAGTTGTCTTAGCTTGGGCGGCTGGATTGTTGCCATTGTGAGCGTCTTCAAATTATTGGGCGTAGGAAGCCGAGTTAGTAACCTGCTGATAGCGATTAAATGGGATGAATTTGGATCTTGGGCAGATTGGTTTGGGGCCTTAGGGCAAATTTCCATTGCTGTGATTGCGGTTTATGTCGCCTGGCGCCAATATATTATTTCCAGAGACTTAACCATCCAACAAAATCGCATTACCCAACAGCAAACCATTGATACCTATTTTCAAGGGATTTGTGAATTGGCCCTGGGCAATGACGGGTTTCTCGAAGATTGGCCCCAAGAACGGGCATTTGCCGAAGGACGAACCTCTGCCATTCTCAACAGTGTGGATGGGCCAGGCAAGGCGAAAATTATCCGGTTTCTCTCCCAATCTCGGCTGCTAACGCCGCTCAAGCGCGATCGACATTTTTATTGGGACGATAATGAATATATAACATTTCCCAGTCAGGTGAGGTACAGAAAAATAGGTACAAAAACGCCCTAAAGCTTAAACGGTGTACTCCATGAGTTCAATAATTGCTATAAAACTATTTTAAATTTCACTGGCAACAAGTTAAAGAAAAAAGGGGAAATTCTGTTGGCAGTAGAACAGTTTTAAAAATAGCACATACAATACAAAAATTGAGATCAAGGTCTGGCAATATAAAAGACAAGCAGGACTTGATTATTAGAAAGTGCTGTGAGGAATTCGGAAACTTTTTTTCTCCTATTAGGTCTAACAGACAAGACAATTAAAAATGACTGCAAGCAATCGCTCAATGAATTCATCATTTTCTGCTTCCTGGTCAGCAACAGACCTTTCTGCAATGGCCAAAGCGAATCTTGCTCCTGCTGAACTGTCTAATTATGAATTAATTCTCCGTTGTCAGCAAGGAATTAAACCCGATCGCGCTGCTTTTTCAGAACTGTTGCGCCGTCATCAATCCCATGTAGAAAAAATGCTCTATCATTTAGCGCCGGATTGGTCCGATCGCGCTGATTTAGTGCAAGAAGTATGGATTCGCGTCTATCGGAATATTCAACGATTGAAAGATCCCGGCAAATTTCGAGGGTGGTTAAGCCGCATTGCGACAAACTTATTTTATGATGAATTGCGCAAAAGAAAACACGTTAAAAATCCCATTTCTCTCGATGCCCCTCGTCAATTTGAAGATGGAGAATTAACTTGGGAAATTGCAACGGCATTGCCCAGCCCTGACCAAGATTTAAGCAGTCAAGAATTTTATGACCAATTAAATCAGGCCATTGCCGACTTGCCGGAATCCTTTCGTACTACCATTATTTTGCGGGAAATTGAAGGATTTTCCTACGAAGAAATTGCAGAAATGACAGGGGTCTCATTGGGAACGGTCAAATCAAGAATTGCCAGAGCCAGAGCCAGATTGCAAAGCGTCTTGCATTCCTATCTAAGTTAGACTAAAAAAAGGCGACAGCTAACTTTGACCCGGATTACTTCTCACGCCTTTCTGCTTCTTTTTCCATCTTATCCCCCTGTGGGAGTCTGAAAGCGTTTATTTCGGAATAGCTGACAGCAGATAAGTGGGAGGTGCAATCAGCAACGGAACAATTCCATTACACGTCAATAGCGAGGAAAAAGATGAACAGCCAACAACGCTTTGAGTTGTTAAGTGCTTACCTGGATCGAGAACTTCCCCCAGATCAACGCCAGCAAGTGGAACAATGGTTAAGCCGCGATCCTCAAGCCCAACAAACTTATCAAAATCTATTAAAGCTCCGTTACCAGCTTCGGGAAAGTACAGTGCCCTCCTCGCATTCTTCTCAAGAACAACTGATGGAAACGGTTGTTGCTAAAGCCAATCGTCAAACTTGGAAACAGGCTTTCTTGTGGGGCGGCGGAACTGCCGCTGCGGTGTTTATCGCGCTAATTTCAGGGAGCTTGTTTTCTAATTATTCCCCAATTCCTCGGTTGGCAAATTCGGGGAATTCCAATCGCGCTTCCGAGTCATTAATGATTGCCCTAAATCAACCAGTGGTAGAAATGCCGAAAGCTCCCAAATATCGGTATTCCCCAAGGCAAAAAGCGGTTTCCTCTCCCAAATCTTCCCCTTAATGCCCTCGCCAACAGCCTGACGGTAAAAAGACGCCTCCCAACTGTTGGACGCGCCAGAACGCCATCCGATAGCCCCAAGCTTTTCCCAGGGATTCTCCCGAGGGGGCATACAGCGTTAACCATTCTCTTTGATAAACATTCTCCTCTGCTTCTCGCGTGGGATCATAGTCTTCCAACTCATCAATATCAGCTAATAATTGTTCATCGGAAAAGGTAAGCAAAACGCCGCTTACTTCCGTATCCCCGGTTGTCATGGCGGGATACCCCACCGGCAGGGCATAAAGATGGCCAAACGTATAAGCCGGCGTTACTTTGCTGACTTTCCCGCCGCAATAGCGTTCAAAGTTAGCTTCTCCGGGTTTGAGCGTTCCGTAAACAAAAACTCTCACCGATCGCCTCACTTAACCTGATAATTATAGGATGCTTTTAGCATATGATACGTGACAAGGAGTTGTGTCAGCGCCAGGGGATAACTTTGGAGGTTTTCTCCGGTGGTGCCAACGACTTTGCCGATTTGCACATCGCTATCAATGCGACAGAAATTGGAAAGATAGGGAACTTCAGAACAGAGAACTTTTTCCATATCAATCACTTGTTCTTTGGTAGCATTGCCGTCAATTTCCAACACATCAACAGGTTTGCCCATATCGCGGTCTAATTCCAAGCGAACTGCCCCTTGTTCCGACTTTGATTCAAATAAACGGAGCAAATCCGGGTGAGGAATCGTCGGTCTTAAAACCAAACGAACATTGAGATTGCCGTTGCTTTCTTCGGAATGTTCTTTTGGCGGATAGAAACTAACGACCACATCCGCCCATTCACGTTGGGGGCGAATGAAGGCTTCCGAATCCGGTTCCCGCCTTCTTAAGGCTTCTAAAACCTCTTGTTCGCTATAACTGCGTTTACGGGTATCCCGTTTCACTTTCCAAGTTTCCCGCAAGGATTCGGGCGGCGCCAGATAGACTTTCACATCAAAGGCATCGCGACAGGCTTGCGTATAGTAGCCTAATAAGCCTTCGAGAATCACAAATTTTTTCGGTTCAATGTACTCTGGCGGATCAAATTTGCCGGTATCGTGATTATAAATGGGTTTGAGAATGGGTTGTCCCCCGCGCAGCAAGGAAATATGCTGTTGCATGATATCCAAATAATTACAGTCGGGATGAAGGGCGCTTAACCCGACTTCCTTGCGTTGGGCGCGATCGTAGCGGTGATAATCATCAGTGCAAATGACAGTAACATTTTCTTCCCCTAAAATTTGGGCAATTCCTTTTGTTAAGGTGGTTTTCCCAGCGGCACTATCACCAACAATCCCGAGAATAATTCGACGTTCAGCCATAATTGTCAGTTAATTAGCATTTTAGTTTCAGAATGTCCGATTCATTGTACCTGTTTTTGGGCAATATTTCTGAAGTGGTTTAAAAAAATACGTCAATTTTTGCTTCCAACAATGGTTAACAGCGAAGATCGACAAGGGGTTATTGCTGGCTAATTGCCTCATCAAGAAGCATTAACCCTTCTTCTAACCCTTGAATTTGGGAGAGATTATCCCGCAATTGGGCGGCACCGGGAAATCCTTTCGCATACCATGCCAGATGTTTGCGCGATTGATAAATGCCGCGATCGCCGCGATATTCCCATAATCCCTGTAAATGTTGTTTGGCACAAGTTAACCGTTCCCCAGGTGTGGGTTGCGGACGTTTTTCGCCGGTTTTCAAAAAATGATCAATCTCGCCCGCTAAAAAGGGATAGCCTAAAGTTCCCCGGGAACACATGACACCATCGGCGTTGGTTTCTTCTAAACACTGAACTGCATCCTCAACGGAAAAAATATCGCCATTGGCAATGACGGGAATCGATAAAATCTGTTTAACCTGTTTAATCCAATGCCATTGGGCGTTTCCCTGATAGCCTTGCGATCGCGTGCGGCCATGCAGCGTTAGCATTTGTGCCCCAGCATTTTCTAGCCGTTGGGCAAACTCCAGGATATTGATGTCAGTTTCATCCCAACCGATGCGGGTTTTAACCGAAACCGGCACTTCCACCGCCTCAACCACACTTGCCACAATCGCTTCGGCTACCTCTGGTTGACGCAGTAGAGAGGAACCGCCTCCTTTTTTAGTAATTTTATTGACGGGACATCCCATATTGATATCGATGGTTTGCGCCCCTTCGGCAACCGCTTTTTGCGCTGCTTCTCCCATAAAATCGGGACGAGAGTCAAATAATTGAATACTAATTGGACTTTCATCGGGGGCAATATTCATCACTTGGGGCAACTCTCGCAGATGATGGATTTCTTTCGCTTTCACCATCTCCGTATAAAGCATGGAGTCAGGGGCATAACGTCGCACTAAACGACGAAATACCATATCGGTTACCCCAGATAACGGCGACTGTAAAACACGGCTGTTCACTTTCACTGAACCAATTTTAAGCGGTGTTGTTTGTTGCAGGGTTGCTATCATTTAATACAACTGTGCCCCTTGAAATTCAGCCAATTTGTTTGCATTGGCGGCTTCCCCGCAAGTTTTCGGGGTGGGAAAGAGTTTTGTCGGATTCGCCAATCCTTTGGGATTAAAGGCCCCGCGAACATATTGCATGGTTTCGAGATCCACCTCGCTAAACATATCGCTCATGTAACAGTTTTTATCAGCGCCAATGCCATGTTCCCCGGAAATACTCCCGCCTGCTTCGATACACCGTTTCAGAATTTTGCCACCAATTTCTTCGACAATTTCTAAAGACCCTTCCACCGATTCATCATATAAAATTAAGGGGTGTAAATTGCCGTCTCCGGCATGGAAAACATTGGCAATGCGATAGCCATACTCTTCGCTTAGGGCTTCAATATCGCGTAAGACGGCGGCAAGTTGCGTCCGGGGAATTACTCCATCTTGCACAAAATAATCCGGGCTTAAATGCCCAGCGGCGGCAAAGGCTGCTTTTCGTCCTTTCCATAGTTTTGCCCGTTTTTCCGCATCCCAGGCAATGGTGGTGTCTCGCGCCCCATTTTCTCGACAACGGTTGGCGGTGCGTTTAATATTGTGGGTAACTTCCACTTCCGAGCCATCCAATTCTACTAATAAAATGGCACCGGCATCGCGAGGATAACATCCTGCCCCCACCACATCTTCGACAGCATTGGTGGTAAGATTATCCATCATTTCCATCCCGGCAGGAATGATACCATCGCCAATAATTGCTGCTACAGCATTGGCTGCTTCTTCGACGGTTTCAAAGTCTGCGAGTAAAACAGCAACGGATTCAGGGGTTTTCAAGACGCGGAGAGTAATTTCCGTGGCAATCCCTAAGGTTCCCTCAGATCCCACAAACAACCCAGTGAGATCATAACCGGGCATTTCCGGCAAGGTTCCCCCAATGTCCATAATGGAACCATCGGGGGTAACAATTTTCAGTCCCAACACATGATTCGTGGTCACGCCATATTTTAGACAATGGACACCGCCCGAGTTTTCGGCAACATTGCCCCCAATGGAACAAATAATTTGACTGGAAGGATCTGGGGCATAGTAAAAGCCTTTTCCACTCACTGCTTGCGTTACCCAGTTATTAATGACCCCTGGCTGTACCACGACCCGTTGATTGTCGATGTCGGTTTCTAAAATTTGATTCATGCGGGCCGTAACAATTAACACCCCATTTTCGATGGGCAATGCCCCTCCAGATAATCCGGTTCCAGCGCCTCTTGCTACCCAAGGCAAGTTATACTCATCGCAAAGTTTTACCACACCTGCTACTTGTTCTGTAGTACAGGGAAGAACCACCACCGGCGGACGTTGGCGATAACTGGCTAATCCGTCACATTCATAGGTGAGGAGTTCGTCTTTGCGTTGAACAACGCCATCTTTTCCCACAACTTTTTCCAAGGCTTTGATGATGGGTTGCCACTGCTTGTCTGTGGATTGTTGATTGAAAAGATTTTTCAAAAACATATCTGAGAGGGGCGTGAAAATCGGTCTTGATTAAAATTGTAACCCGACTCCTCCCTGCAAGGAAAAAGCGGTATTATTTCCTTGTTCATACCCATCAAAAGCCACGATCGCGTTCCCGAATAAGACAGTGTTACTATTGGGAATCATAAAATCGACACCGGGTTGAATGGCAAAACTGGTTTCATCCCCGATGGGGGAGAGAGACTCTCCCGTGGGAATGGAAACGCCTGCCCCCAGGTAAGCATCGGTTTGCCAGTTAAGCGGAAAATCGTAGGAGACAGTCGGAACAATTGCGGTTCCCTCGCCAATTAGCGTTTGCACTCGCAGCGAAATTGGGGCTTTTAAAAACTTATAGCGCGCACCAATGAAGCCGCCCACTTGTTCCCCTTCATCATTATTATTTTCCGTTGCGCCATAACTTGCCCCAACGCCGATATAACTGCCATAAGCCGCTTGCGCCGAAGCAGATTTAGCCATTAGGAAGAAACTGCTGCTGAGAGTAAGCGTTGCCAATAAGACTTTAAAATAATTCATTGCTCCTCCACCCCAAAGACTTCAAATTTTATGCTGATTTTAGCGTTTTTTGATCTAAAAGATGAGAGACCAGCCAAGGATAATATCGGGGATAGACGGGAAGACGAGGTTGGAGTTCCCAGCCTCCTTGCTTTAAGATTTTTTCTAAGGAATCAGGATGAAGATGGGGATAATCGGGATTGACTTCATCAATCACACCAATTCCTCCGAAATCGGTTGTCCCTGCTTCTAAACAAGCCAGTAGAAATTGCGAGTCCTCAATCAGATTGGGTGGAATTTGAATCCCAATTTCTGAGGGTAAAATCTCCCGCGCCTTTCTAATTAATTTGGGAAATTCTTCTAGATTAAAGCCATCTTTTGTCCAGCTTTGTTGGCTTCCGATACGATGGGGTTGTAAAATAACTTCTTGAATCTGTCCCCAGCTTTGATGTTGTTGCGCGATCGCGCTTAAACTGTCCCGCCAATCCGCTTCCGTCTCCCCAATTCCTAACAAGATCCCTGTGGTAAAGGGAATTTTTAATTCTCCTGCCCAAGCTAACTGTTGCAACCGCATCTCCGGTTCTTTACTGGGGGCATTTTTATGCACAGTTTCTAATAATTTGGGAGTCAGTTGTTCCAACATTAACCCCATCGAAACATTCACTTGTTTGAGTTGTTTCATCTCCGAATAAAAAAGAGGCCCGGCATTGGTGTGGGGAAAAAAGCCCAAATCCAAGGCTAACTCACATAACTTATAGATATGTTGAAACCAAGCCTGACGGCGAGGGGAATGGGGATGAACTTCTCCTGAAAGAATTAAAATTTCCCAAACGCCTTTTCCTTGAAGCGACACTAACCGTTGTTTGGCTTCTTCTAAGGTTAACCAACTGTCTTTTCCTGGATCTCTGCGAAAATTGCAGTAGGAACAGTGATTAAAACATTCGTAGGTGGGAACTAGGGTATAAGCAGGACTATAGGTAATCGTAGAAGACATTGCAATTAATAAGAAATTTGATAATTCTAATCCATGACTAACGCCAATTTGCCCGTCATACCGCCAGCTTCTAGGGTCTTATGGGCTTCGGCTGCTTTTTCCAGGGGGAAGGTTCGGTTCAGATAAATGTTTAACCCGCCTTGATCAATTAAACGGGAACATTGTTCTAAAATTTTCGTTTGGGCAAGTTGGGCGTCCCAGTTATGGGTTAGCTGCGGGGTCAACATTAACTCAAGCCCAATGCGAAGATTGCGCGATCGCGCTTGTTTCCAATTGGTCCTGTCACTGGGATTTAATAGCGTCACCACATCCCCATATAATTGCACTGCCGGAAAGGTTTTTTCTAAGGTTTCTCCCCCAACCGTATCAAATGCTAATTCCACCCCTTCTTCATTGGTCCAATCATTAACGGCATCCACAAAATCAATCTCTTTGTAGTTAATGGGATGGGCCCCTAAATTCTTAACAAATTCCGCTTTTTCCGAGGAGCTAACCGTCGTACAAACCTCTGCCCCTTTTAATTTAGCCAATTGAATGGCCACATGACCAACGCCGCCGCTTCCGGCATGAACTAATCCCCGTCTGCCAGCTTCTAATCGCCCGCGATCATACAAGGCTTCCCAAGCGGTAATCAAGACTAAGGGGGCAGCCGCCGCTTCCGCAAAGGAAAGAGACGCCGGTTTCGCAGCCGCCAACTGTTCATCCACCACAGCATATTCGGCATAGTTGCCCGTGCCTTTTTTCCCTAATCCCCCATGGCAAAAATAAACCGCATCTCCGACTTGAAAGCGGGTGACGCCGCTGCCCGCTTCTTGGACAACCCCTGCCCCGTCACAGCCCAAAATAGCTGGTATTTGTTCCGGGTAAAAGGTGCCGCGATGGCGCAATTTGGTATCAATGGGATTAATGCCAGCAGCGCGAAGACGGATTAAAATATCTTGTGAGCCCTTAATTTTGGGACTGATGACATCTTGGGGCTGTAACACACTCGGTGTTCCATTCGTCGTCATCGCGATTGCTCGCATAGGTTTTCCTCTAAAATACGGTTCAAATTGTTCAGAGTTCTATTTTATCTTTCCAACAAACCAATAGAGACCATAACCAATTCCCTATGTTCCAATCACCTGATTATCTTCTTTTTGCCCAACATGGCTGGGCTGATACTTCCGTTACCATGCGAACGTTAGCTAATCGTTTACAGTTGCAAAATACAGTGATTATTACGCCGAATTTAGGGTTTTATCGAACCTGGTGGCGGATGACGCCGCTAATTCAAAAAGTGAGCGCGATCGCGCAACACTACCTCAATAATTTTCCCAAAGTTCCCGTTAAAATCATCGGCCATTCTATGGGAGGATTAATTTGGTTGGACATTCTACAAAAGCATCCCGAATTATGGTCAAGAGTGGAAAGTTTAATATTAATTGCCTCTCCGGTTAAAGGGGCAACGCTAGCCCGCCTCATTGATCCGTTTCGTTTGGGAATCGGCGTGGCTAGAGAACTGGCAAGAAACCGTCAATATTTAGCCGAAAACATTGCCAAAGCTATTCCGACCTTAAGCATTGCCAGCAATTATTTTCTGGGAACAGATGGGACAATTTCCATCCATTCTACCCAGTTTCAATATGCCAAATGTGTTTGTATTTCCGGCGTTTCTCATGCTGATCTGCGAATTTCTCCCCAAGTGATTAGAAACATTCGTCAGTTTTGGGGCCTTCCTCCTCAAATTAACTAAAAGAAAGCTGCCATTAACTTTACAAAACGTTACAAATCAAACAAGAATTGTCGCCTTTGGTTTAGCCAGGAACGGGTTCTTAGAACTGGGTAACTCTCAGGGAAACCAATTCTAAATTTGCGATCAAGCCTAGATTTCAGCGGTTTCGGATTTTTCTGATAAGATCGGCAAAAGCAAGACAATGGCAAGTGTCAATTGTCTAAATTAGTAATTAGATGTTCGCTCTAAAAATAAGGAATTGTTAACTATGGAACCGACAACAGAAAGCCAAGAAAAACAAACCCAACAAGAAATTAGTACCGAAGCTGGCGGAGAACTTGCTCCTACCAATAATCAACCACAGTGGCAACAACAAGTTCAACCGGTGGTTGATGTCATCTCCAAACTTCCCAGCTACGTTGGACAATTTTTTGCTGACTATCAGCAGCCGCTACTGGTTATTCTACTGTTTATTGTCGCTTTTATTACGGTAAAAGTCACCTTTGCTGTCCTGGGCGCGATCAACGGCATCCCTCTATTATCGCCAATTTTTGAATTGGTGGGACTCGGTTACACCGGTTGGTTTATCTATCGTTATCTGTTGCGCGCTTCTACCCGTCAGGAATTGCTGTCTGAGTTTAACGACTTAAAAGCCCAAGTTGTTGGGGAGGGTTCCCAAAAGTCTTAAAATTTCGCCATCTGTTGGTATCCCAAACACAGTAATTCCCCTAACAACGAACTTGGAAGCCTCGAAGCAGTTGTTAGGGGAATCAATTTGTCTCGCCCGTGGGTATTAAGACACCAAAGCCCCGTATTGTTGGCCGATCAACTCTTTGACTTGTTCCGGCACCACTCCCAAATGACGGGATTTATTTCCTTGCATGACAACACAAGGTCCTTTTTTGCATTTTCCCATGCAACCGGTTGGTTTGACCTGAACGCGATCGCTGAGTTCATGGGTTTCCACTGCCTCTTGGGCGGCTTGATAAACGGCTTTCCCCCCCCGTTTACAGCAAGAGGACTTTTGGCAGACTAAAATGTTGTCTTTTTGATTCTTTTGTTTCTTGTTTTTCTTATCTTGATTTTTATTCTCTTGTTTTGTAGGTAAAGGGGCAGTGTAAGAAGGGAAATCTGCTGTAGAAGATGCCGTTGTCAGTTCCTGGGGTTCAATGGCATGGATTTTCCGTTTCCATTTGCCTTTTTTCGGCTTGTAAGTCTCTTGCCCGGATACTGTAATCCAAGTTCCCACTGGCCATTGCTTGTGAGTGACCAACGGGCGCACTTCTTTGCTGAGTTTAATCAATTGTTCTCCTTCAGCAGTGGCAAGGCGAAGATACTTCGGCTTTAGAGGGGATTTTCCTAAAGCCTCTAGAAAACGTCCTTCCAGAACAAAGGTTGTCACTTGTTTTTTACGTCCGCTCACGTTTATCTCCCTGCTTAAAAATGCAAATTATTCTCAACTTGTTACTTCTAGAATGACAAAAAAGATATAATTTAGCAAGAAGGCGTTAACAAAAATTCTTTCTTAAGAATTACGACGAAGGGAAGACTCCCTTGATAAGATAAATGAATCAGTTTTCAATCAAGTGAATGGATTGGCCTAAATTGGAATGCCATCAGAGTCCCTGGAATCGGATTTAGAGCAACTAAGAGAGCAACAAGCGTTAATCTTGGAACAGATTGATCGCGCGATCGCGATTTTTGATCCTAGTCATCGCCTCATCAACTACAATCAATCCTTTCTCATCCTCGGCGGATTTTCGCCGGACTGGTTAGCGCAACAGCCCTCTCAAAGCGAAATTTTGACTGCAATGGCAAGCAAAGGAA
This sequence comes from Cyanobacteria bacterium SW_9_44_58, assembly GCA_003021905.1. Taxonomy (GTDB): domain Bacteria; phylum Cyanobacteriota; class Cyanobacteriia; order Cyanobacteriales; family Rubidibacteraceae; genus Halothece. The sequence goes on from PXPI01000046.1 coordinate 29,498, forward strand.
ATTGGTCGGCCGGGCAACAGCAAGTTTTAGAAAACACCATTGAAAAAGCCGACTCCAACCCTACTCCTTGCCTCATTGAACAACCTTCGGGAGAGAACTTGCATATTCTTGTCACTGCCACCAACGACGGGGGATATTTGCTCAATATTCGGCAGTTGGGGATTGATTTAGATTCTCAAGATATTGTTAACCGGGAACTGAGACGACTGACCTTTCTATTGGGATTAACGGAACGTCTGCAACCGGCTACAGAAATTCAGGAAATTGGTCGATTCGCCCTTTCTTATCTCATTGAAACCACCAACGCAGCCTTTGGGGATGTCAAAGTTATTACCGGCAATGGAGAGAATCGGCAAGCAGGGCTGTTAGTGAATGAAATTAGTTCGCAATTTGTGGCCACCTATGGGGAATCGATTCCAGAAATGGAAGAACAGATGCAACAAGGCATTCCCTATGGACAAGGGTTGCTTTGGCAAGTAGTAGAAACCGGCAAGCCGCTTTTTGTGGAGGATTATGCCAACCATCCCCAAGCGGTGGAAGCGTTTCGCCATCCCGGGATTGGACAACTGGGACTGTTTCCGATTCCTGGCTATTATGGGGAAATTATTGGGGTTCTCACGTTGGAATCGCGGTCGGAAAATTCCTTGCAAAGCAAAATCCAGGAAAATATGGTGTTAGCGGCTTGCCGCACCTTAGGGGTAGCCATTGAACGGGCACAAGTACAGCAAAATCTGCGCAAAGTGAATGAAGATTTAGCCCAAGCTTCTCAGATGAAGTCAGAGTTTTTGGCGTCTATGTCTCATGAATTGCGAACTCCCCTCAATAGTATTCTTGGGTTTGCCGATTTACTGGAACGGCAGCGCAAAGATTCCCTCAGCGACAATCAACTTAAGCAGGTGAAAGCGATTCAACGCAGTGGGGAACACTTGCTGCAACTAATTAACGATATTTTAGACCTGTCCAAAATTGAGGCCGGCAAAACCGAATTAGAGTTACAAACTGTCGTGATTCATAATTTATGCAATCAGTGTTTACGGATGGTACAACCCCGGGCGGATAAAAAACGCATTGCTTTGTCCTTAGAATTGGATTATCGAGTGGAACGGGCCCAGTTGGATGAACGGCGAGTTCGACAAATTTTAATTAATTTATTTTCTAATGCCATTAAGTTTACCCCGGAAGAAGGGAAAGTGAAACTCAGCGGGCATTTGCGCTACGGTAGCCAGTTGTTGGAAGAATCGCGCCTGGACCATAGTCCCATTAATGACAGTACCCCGTATTTATGTTTAGAAGTTTCCGATACCGGCATTGGCATTCCCCAAGAGAAACAAGCGTTATTATTCCGTCCGTTTCAACAGCTGGATTCGTCTCTCACCCGCCGTCATGAGGGAACCGGCTTAGGATTGGCCTTAACCAAACGACTGGCAGAACTCCACGGCGGCACCATTTCTGTGGAGTCGGAAGAAAACCAAGGCAGTGTATTTCGCGTTTGGTTGCCGTTAACAGAACGACGAAGTGAAAAAGAACAAGCGGAAGCGACAGTCAGCAAAGAAGGCGCCGCTGATGAAATTGATCGCCCTCTCGGTCAAGACAACCCTGATGCCGGGGACAGTCCTCGGGTATTAGTGGTAGAAGATCAACCCTTTAATCAAGCCTTGATTTGTCAGGTTTTGGAGTTGGAAGGCTATGCCGTGGAAGAAATTGATGACGGCAAGACCATGCAAGAATTGATTGGGGCCGAACTCCAATCGCGCGAGGTATTGCCCCATCTCATTTTACTGGATATTCAACTGCCGGAAGTGGATGGCTTTGACTTGTTGCAACAGTTGCGCCAAACAGAACACTGGCAAGATATTCCCGTAATTGTCCTTACTGCCATGGCTATGCCCGGCGATCGCGATCGCTGTTTGCAAGCGGGGGCCAATGACTATATTGCTAAACCGCTACATCTAGAAACCGTTATTGAAAAAGTCAAGCGCTATATTGCTGAGTCCTCCTAGTCTGTTACAACTTTAAACCAAATATCGGTTTTCTCGACTATTCATTACGGGCGCGATCGGTCACAATAGACAGTAAAGAATCATTTAAAGTCGAGCGCAAAGAAACTGCTATGAGTAATAGTTTCAATTTCCGCGAAGCCATTCAAGAAAACCGCGGCAACGCAATAGTTGGGCCGAATGTTATTTCCAATGCCCTTCCTTATTTAGGAGGAGGATTAGTTCTCACCGCAGTGGGAACCTATGGTGGGTTAGGGGTGATTGACAATGCACGCGACTTATTTATGCCCACCTTTTTCGCTGCCATCATTGCCGAATTAGTTCTCTTTTTTGTGGCGCGAGGCATTGCTGAAAACGGCAATAACACTACAGCACTGCCGCTGCTTGCCCTCTACAGCCTCTTATCCGGTTATACCCTCAGCGGTTTAATTTTTGTTGCCCTCCAAAGCAGTGCTGGCGTCGGCGGGGTTGGCATTGCCGCCTTAGGGTGCGGTGCCACCTTTATTGTGGCTCGTTCGGTGGGATCCAACCTCTCCGAAGAAGACGGCATGGCACTCACCAAAACAGTGCAGCTGGGAGTGATTGCCCTATTAGTGGTCTTAGTGGGGCAATTCCTGTTTAGCATGTTTGGGGTATTTACGCCCACTTGGCTAGAAATTGGTATTTCCGGCATTGGTACCTTGATCTTTGCCGGGATGGCAGTTGTTGACTTTTATATTCTTCCTCGCACGTATGAGGATGACAAATATCTCCCGGCTGCCCTTTCCATGTATCTGACCTACATTAACTTGTTCATCTTTATCTTACGCCTGGTCATTGCCCTCAGCGGCGGTCGTGATTAGTTGGTCTTCAGCCGTATCAATCTTCAGCATCCTCGAAAAGCGAGGGTGCTTTTTTTGGAAATCTGCTCAAATGGCGATTGGCATGCTATTGTAAGCATTGGGGGGAATTGCCGTAAAAAAAACACAATTATTGAAAGTTTTATGGGAGTCACGCGCTATCTCCACACAGCTATTCTAGTATCTGATGTGGAAAAAGCAGAAGCCTTTTATTCCCAAGTTTTAGAATTGCCAAAGGCGGAACGCAACTTGAAGTTTCCCGGTATTTGGTATCAATTGGGAGATTATCAAATTCATCTCATTGAGGATGAAAATTGGCAACCGGTGGAACTGAATGCCCAAAAATGGGGACGCAATCCGCATCTTGCCTTAGCCGTCGATGATTTGGAGGCAATGAAAGCCCGTCTCACAGAGAAAGGATATCCGTTTCAGAGTAGTTCTTCCGGGCGCGCAGCTTTGTTTACCAAAGACCCAGATGGGAATATTATTGAACTAAGGCGCGACAGTCCCTAATCTCAGCGGAAGCGGATTAGGGAAGGTGATTCGCGGATGTCGAACGGTTCAATGCCTTGAGACATCTATCTTTTAGCAAAAATGTGCAAAGAATCCTACGACTACAGCCTTTAGGCTTAGTCGATAGATGGGGCGTATAAACATCTGAGGAAATCCTCACTCTCCTCACT
>PXPI01000047.1 GCA_003021905.1 Cyanobacteria bacterium SW_9_44_58
AAGCCCCGTTACGGGGATGAAGCTCCGGCTTTGTCTAGTCTCTCCCTATGACGTGAGAATCCCACGGCTTTAGTTTAAGCGGAGCCGTGGGAGTGTCAACTGTTGAACTGTTAATCCGAGCTCTTTTGCAATCGCAACTTCAACTTCTGCTAGTTCAGTTTTTGGAAATTCCAATTCTACCTCTTTTAATGCTGAGTAAGCCAGTTTGACTTTTACTTTTGAAATTCCCTGTTGTTCCTTAATTTTTAATTGAATTGCGCGTATTTTATTTTCAGTAAACAGGGCTTCCTCTTTGATATCGACAGAAATTTTATGCCTACTGTCATCAGAACGACTCAACAGTTGCTCAGTAATCAAACCGCTGAGCAGCCAAAACCCTAATCCTAACAAAGGTAAAGGGAGCCAAAACTCTAATCCCAGAGAAGCTAAAGGAATGAGTGTTCTCATTGGCAATCTTCTTTTTCTCGCCCGTAATGAAGGGCGCTTGGATTCTAAAGAACTGGAAGCGATTGAGTTAGTGGGCTTACTCAACTCTCTCGTTGATGAATATACCAAACAGGCGAAGACAGAAGGGTTACATTTAGTGAGCGATCTCCCTTCAGAGCCCGTTTACTTCCAAGGGGAACCGGAATTGCTGCAACAGGCACTGCGAAACTTGCTTGACAATGCCTTTCGCTATACTGTCACTGCCTCTGGCAATCAGGTTTATCTGCGTCTGTTTACGCGATCGCGCCATATTATTATTCAAGTGGCAGATGAGGGGATGGGGATTCCGGCTCAGGATTTACCGCACATTTTTGAACGCTTCTATCGAGTGGATAAAGCGCGTTCCCGTCAAACCGGCAATTTTGGATTAGGATTATCAATTGTCCAACAGATTGTAGAAGTTCATGGCGGTCGGATTAAGGCTCATAGTGTCGAGCAAGAAGGGACAACCTTTGAAATGGAATTTCCCCTCCCCTCAAAGTTTTAGGCATCTGACATCTTGGTGTCACATTTATCGATCAAACTAGCAATAGCCAACTATCAGTCAGGGCAATCTATGTCAGGTCGCGTAACGGTTCCCAAACCAACCCTTTCGGTAAGAGATGTCGGATCATTGGTGGTAGGCATGGTCGTTGGTGCCGGTATTTTTGAGACACCAGCCCTCGTTGCTTCCAATGCCGGGAATACCAGTACTGTCCTATTCGCTTGGTTGTTAGGGGGAATTATGTCGTTGGTTGGCGCTCTCTGTTATGCCGAATTGGCAACCGCTTATCCCCATTCAGGAGGAACCTATTACTATTTAAAGCGTGCCTTTGGCAAGTCTATTGGGTTTCTCTTTATTTGGGCACGGATGAGTGTCATTCAAACCGGTTCCATTACCCTCGCCGCATTTGTATTTGGCGACTATGCCTCACAGTTGTTGCCTCTTGGTGAATATTCCTCTTCTCTCTATGCCGCTGCTGCAATTATTCTGCTAACAGGATTGAACATCCTCGGGGTTTGGCAAGGCAAGTGGACACAAGTTGCTTTAACTGCCACCGCAGTCTTTGGGTTGCTGCTATTGATTGGGTTTGGGTTAATGTTTGCTTCTCCGAGTACCGCAACTGCCCCAGAATCCCCTGCTGATCAAACCAATTTTGGCTTAGCAATGGTATTTGTGCTACTTACCTACGGCGGTTGGAATGAAGCTGCTTATGTTTCAGCAGAACTCTACCAGAATGAGCATAATATGTTGCGAGTATTGTTGGTAAGTATTGCTTTAATTACCGGCATCTACTTGCTTATTAACTTAACTTATCTTCAAGGGCTTGGGCTAGCAGGCATGAGCAATTCGGAGGCGGTAGCAACGGATTTAATGGACAATGCCATGGGTGAATCGAGTGCAATTTTAATTAGCTTGCTCATTGCAATTTGTACCCTAGGCACCACCAATGCTGCAATTTTTACCGGGGCTCGCACGAACTATGCGTTGGGGCAAGATTTTTCTCTCTTTTCTTTCCTCGGTCGATGGAACGACCACACGAAAACCCCAACTTCTGCTCTGTCGGTACAGGGGCTAATTGCTTTAGGATTAGTTTTGTTGGGAACTCTCACGCGCCAAGGCTTTGAAACCATGGTGGATTACACCGCCCCCGTTTTCTGGTTCTTTTTCTTGCTTAGCGGTGTCGCCTTGCTCATTTTGCGGAGACGAGAACCGGAACTGTCGCGACCGTTTCGCGTCCCCGCCTATCCCTGGCTTCCCCTTATTTTTTGCGGGATGTCGGGGTACTTACTTTACTCCAGCCTAACTTATGCTGGAATTGGCGCCCTTTTAGGCGTTTTGATTGTCGTCGCCGGGGCCCCTTTGTTGTGGTTGCATCGCGATCGCGGCTCTCAAAACAATAATACCAATTGATCAAAAGGAGATTGTTCTATGCAGCGACGAAAAACGATTGGCTTATTAATAGCAAGCCTCAGCCTTTCCGTTTTTAGCCTTAGCGGATGTAGTGCCGAAACGGAAGTAAATTCTGGAATGTCCTCACAATCAAAGACTCAGTCTCAGCAGAGTGAAACTGACACAGAAACATCCGAGAACGCCAGTTGTTTCCCATGATTTTGATATGGGAGAATGGGAACCGGAACGTGTTGTTGAGGTTGGCGGATCAACTGTTTATCTGTGGATTGTTCCTGAAGAAATTCCAGAGAATTTACTTTAAACGTGTATAGAAAAATGAATCGGGAGTTCAGGGAAATAAGGAAATTTATAGCAATGATCTGTTGTCCTTTATTTTTTTCCTGCTTCCTGGAAACAGGATTACTAATGAAATAAAAAAGATTAATTCAGGATCTATCTTAGGGAAGGGGCAAGGGAAATTATTCCTTTCTAAACTAACAAGCAAATTATTAAAGTTCCAATAAAAATGGCTTTGAAAAAGCTCGCGATTCTCGTTTCTAAAAACAGCAAGGCTTCTTTACAAATATTGTTGCTCGGCGGCTTGCTAATTCCTACCCTAGTCGGATGTGAAGAACGGTTAAATTCCTCGGCAGAAGCACAGTCGGAAAACGGCAGCGAAGAAACGTCTTTGCCCAAGGTTCAAAGCGCGATCGCGCAACAAAAATTCCTAAAAAATCCCATAACCCAAAAAGGAGACACAGCCCCGCAACAAGTTGTATCCCTACGCTCCCAAGTAGAAGGGCAATTAGAACAATTAACCGTTGATGTCGGGGATTCGGTGAAAAAGGGGGAAGTCTTAGTACAACTGAATGATAATTTGCTCCAAACCAATATTGCCGAGGCAAAGGCGGAATTAGCCAGCCGTTTTGCCCAAGTGAACTGGGCGCGCAATCAGGTCAAAAATGCCAAAATCCAACTCGAACAAGCCCAAGCCCAAGCCCAACAAGCCCAAGCCGATGCCCGACGCTTGCGAAAGCTGGCTGAACAAGGGGCCGTTCCCGAACAAGAAGCGGAAGTTGCCCAAACGGAAGCCATTGTCGCCCAAAAGCAAGTCCGCGCCGCCCGCGAACAAATTCAAATTGAAAAAGATGCAGTAGCAACGGCACAAGAACAAGTACAAGTACAACGCTCAATCATTGCCCAAGCCAAAGAACGGCTTTCTTATACTACCCTAAAATCGCCTATTACCGGAGTTGTGTTAGAGCGGGCGACAGATCCGGGAAACTTAATCCAACCTGGGGATGAGGTGTTAAGAATTGGCAACTTTGAGAAGGTGAAAGTGAGAGTAACTGTCTCGGAACTTGCCCTCAGTGAAATCGATCCGGGACAACAAGTAGAAGTGAAGCTGGATGCCTTTCCCAATGCATCTTTTACGGGAACAGTAACCCGCATTTCGCCGGCAGCGAATTCCCAAACCCGACAAGTGCCAGTAGAAGTCACGCTTCCTAACCCAACAGGGCGCATTGGCAGCGGCTTACTGGCAAGAGTGTCTTTCCCTAGGCAAACGGCAGAACAAGTCGTGATTCCAGAAACAGCCTTGCAACAACAGAATAATCAAACGGCAACCGTGTTTACCTTGAATACGACAACCCAACCCCCAACCGTAGAAGCGCAAACCGTTCAAATCGGCGATCGCGCGAACAATCAAGTGGAAATTTTATCAGGGCTGCCTCCCCAAACCCGCTATATCGTTCGTAGCAGCAGTCCGCTAAATTCAGGGGATGCAGTACGTTTGAGCGCCCTTTCTACCACTAGCGGCCAGTCAGAGGCAATGACAAATGACCAATAACAACAAACCGCCCATGGCTGGATTTAGTATAAGCGCGATCGCGATCCGACAGCATATTGGCACTCTTGCCATTACCCTAGCAGTGTTAGTCGTGGGAACTATTTTTCTCCTACAAATTCCGGTGAATTTACTCCCGTCCATCACCTATCCCCGGATTCGGGTGGAATTGAGTGCCCCCGGCGTTTCCCCCACAGTTGCTGTTGAAGAAGTGACCAAACCCTTAGAAGAAGCCCTCCGCGCCACTGAAGGGGTCGTCCAACTGTATTCGGAAACGGAAGAAGGAGAAGTGGAGGTGGATTTATATTTTGAAGCCGGAGACGATGTAGATCAGGCATTAAATGAAACCACTGCCGCTTTTAATCGCGTCCAAGGACGACTCCCCGATATTATCGAAGATCCCCGTATTTTTAAGTTTGAACCCTCACAACTGCCGGTTTACGAGTTTGGCTTGCAATCGGAGTCTCTGCAAGATGTGGATTTGCGAGTCTTTGCCGATGAAGAATTAGCCAGAGAGTTAAGTATTGTTCCTGGGGTGGCCTCGGTTAATGTCTCCGGTGGGATAACCGAAGAAGTGCGCGTCGAAATTGATCCCATCCGCTTGCAAGCTTTGGGCTTGGGGTTAAGCGATGTTTTAGAAGAGTTGCGCGATCGCAATGTGGATGTGGCCACCGGACGACTATCAGGCAAAGACACGGAACCGCTGACGCGAACGGTGGGAAAATTTGACAATGCAGAGGAAATTCGCAATTTGTCGTTTTCGGTAGCAGGCACAGACATTCCCCTTTCAGAATTTGCAACGGTCATTGACGGTACAACGGAACAACGTGTATTTGTCACCCTCAATGGCAATCCGGCAGTAAAAGTCAGTATCCAAAAACAGCCCACCGCCAATACGGTGCAAGTGGTAGATCAAGTGAAACAGCGCATCGAGCAATTAAAGGAAGTGGGTACCATTCCCGAGGAAATGAGGTTTGTCACTACCCAGGATGAGTCAGTATTCATTCGCAATTCCATTCAAAATGTGGCGGTGGCCGGCTTAACCGGGGCAACCTTGGCAGCGGTGGCAGTTCTCCTATTTTTAGGGTCGCTTCGCCAAACCTTTATTATTGTTGTCGGTATTCCCCTAGCTACCTTTACTGCCGTTTTATTCATGCGGGGCTTTGATATTTCTTTAAATGTTTTCAGTTTGGGAGGACTGGCATTAGGGGTGGGGATTGTCATTGATAACGCGATCGTAATGCTGGAAACCATTGCCGCCGGTGTGGGTATGACGCCCGGTTATCCCGTTGCTGAACAACGGCCTAGTGACAGTTATATTATTCAACAGGCGGAAAACAGCAGTCGCCGCATCGAATCTGCCCTATTAGCAGCCACCAGTACCAACTTAGTTTCCGTAGTTCCCTTTTTACTGATTGGCGGGTTTTTCTCGCTGTTGTTTAATGAGTTAATCCTAACCATCAGTTTTGCGGTTGCATCTTCTCTGTTAATTGCACTAACAGTAGTTCCCATGTTGGCCTCTCGCCTATTGGCCCTTCCCCGCAGCAGCGGTTTATCGCATTTCTGGTTGTTGCGTCGCTTTAACGAACAATTTCAATCAGTAATTCGCCGGTATCAACAGGGATTAAAACAAGTATTGCGCTACCGCATTCTAGTGATTAGCGGTGCTTTTCTCATCTTAGGTGGGGGGAGTTTCTGGCTAGCGGGACAATTGCCCCAGCAAATTTTACCGGAAATGAATACCGGACAAGCGCAATTGTATGTGCAGTTTCCTTCGGGAACAAGTTTGACCGAAAATCGCAAAGTCATGCGGTTAATTGATGAAACCCTGTTGGATGAACCGGGAACGGAAACTACCTTTACCACAGCAGGGGGCTACTTATTTGGGACGAGTACTTCTCCCGATGTTCTAGGGGGATCAAGCACCATTGAATTAAAATCAGGGGTAGATGTGGAAGCCTATATCGCTAGGGTGAAACCAAAGCTGGATCAGTTAAATTTAGTGGATACCCGCATTTTCATGCGACCGCAAGATGTGCGTGGGATTAATGTCAATAATTCACCTGCCCAAGGGTATCTGAATGTCATTTTACAGGGAGACAATACCAGTCAGTTACAACAAGCAGGAGAACAGGTTCTTAGGGCACTGGAGGAAAATGTACCACAAGCCAGTTTTCGTGACGATCCCGAACCGCCGCAGCCGGAAGTGCAAATTCAACCGGACTGGCAACGGGCTGAGGAGTTTGGCTTAACGGTCAATGAAATCGGGGAAGCGGTACAAACGGCAATTGATGGATCGGTTCCCACTCGCTTACAACGCGGTGATCCCCTTGTGGATATTCGGGTGCAGTTACCTAGTGCCACCTTAACTTCAGTTTCTGAATTGAAACAAGTTCCTTTATTAGTGGGAGAAAATCAATCTTCAAGATTAAGCGATATTGCTGACATTCAGTCTGGAATTGCCCCAGCAGAAATTCAACGCTTGAATCAACGCCAAGTTTATATGCTGGAAGGGGATTTAGCGGAAGGGGCAACTCTAGATAGCGCGATCGCGCAGGTTAGTGCCACGCTCAATGAGTTGAATCTCCCAGAAGGCGTGAGTATTGCCCCCAGTTCGGCGGAAAATACAAGTAAGGAAATACAAAATAGTTTGAAACTGTTAGGCGGACTGGCGGCATTTCTGGTTTTTGTCGTGATGGCGGTTCAATATAACTCTTTGATTGATCCCTTAGTAATTATATTCACCGTTCCTCTTGCCCTAGCTGGTGGTATTTTGGGGCTTTATGCAACCGATACGCCAGTCGGTGCCACGGTTTTAGTGGGGGCTGTTTTACTAGTGGGCATTGTCGTCAATAACGCGATCGTGATGGTGGAGTTTGCCAACCAAATTTACAATCAACAACAGGTTAGCCGTCGCCAAGCGATGTTGCAAGCAGCGCCGCAACGCTTGCGTCCCATTCTAATGACTACGATTACCACTGTTTTTGGAATGTTTCCCTTAGCACTAGGCTTAGGACAAGGATCGGAATTGCTGCAACCCTTGGGAGTGGTGGTCTTTTCCGGGTTGTCTTTAGCCACGTTTCTAACCCTATTTATTATTCCCTGTTTTTATACCCTTCTCCATGATTTATTCGGTTCCCAATCGCCGCCGCGCGATCCCGACAAATTAGAACCCATCTTCCAGGAACAATCCACTTATTCGGAAACGCAACCTTATTGATTATCTTCTTTCAATTACGCTTGCGCTAGGCTTAGAACAAAGAAACGCTCCCATTTCCAAATTATTTATGTCTCCTCTTAACTACAAACGTCGCCAAATTTTGCGCTGGCTGGGTTTAGCAACTGGTGCTGCCATTTTCCCCTCTGCTTGTGGGAGTTTCGGTAAATCTGGCCAGGGATCGATTTCTTCTGCCAGGAAGTTAAAAGGCAATTCCTCCTCTGCCAATCAAATCTCCCAGGTTGCTTTGTTGCAAACCACTGATCGTGCTTCTGGGGTACCCCAAATTTTGGATTTATTGCAACCGGAAGGGTTTAGCGGCCAAACAGTCTTTATCAAACCGAACTATAATACCGGCGATCCTGCCCCGGCTGCTACAGATACCGACTTACTCAACAGCCTTGTTACCGAAATTGAGAATGCCCAAGCCGGATCCATTGCCATTGGCGATCGCGCTGGAATGGCTGATACGCGGGAAGCGATGCAACGGAAAGGCGTCTTTGATCTAGCGGAAAAGCGGGGATTAAAAACAGTGGTTTTTGATGAAATGCCAGCCGAACAATGGCAGTATTTTGACAAAGAAGGAACCCACTGGCAACAAGGGTTCGCGATCGCGCGTCCCATTTTAGATGCCGGTGCGGTGGTCAATACCTGTTGCCTGAAAACCCACCAATTCGGCGGTCATTTTACCCTTTCCCTAAAAAACAGCATTGGGATGGCGGCGAAATATGTTCCCGGAGATTCCTTTAATTATATGGGAGACTTGCATTCCTCGCCCGATCAGCGCAAAATGATTGCCGACGTCAATGCTGCCTATCAACCCAATTTGGTATTGCTAGATGGTGTGGAAGCCTTTGTCACCGGCGGTCCAGCAAATGGCAAAAACCTTCCGGCCAATGTCATGATAGCAGGGCGCGATCGCGTGGCAGTAGATGTGGTCGGATTAGCGTTGCTTCGATCGTTGGGAACAACCAGCCAAGTGTCTCAAGGTTCGATTTGGGCGTTAGATCAAATTAAACGGGCAACAGAATTGGGATTAGGTGTAAGTAATGCCGACCAAATTGAAATTGTCACTGGCAATCAAGCCAGCCAAAATATTGCTGATCAAATTCGACCGTTGATGAGTTAGATTTGAAAAACTAAGCGGTTAATTGTGACGATGCCAATTTATATTCAAGACCCCCCCATTCAAAATCAATATCGGAGTACCGGCATTGTTCGCGGGATTTATCTTCCCAGCGATACCGCCAGTGCCCATGGGATTTTAATTACCCGAGACAATATGTTTTCTGCTGAACTTTTCCGCAAATGGTGGCAACCCCCTAAAGAAGAATTAGTCTGGAATTGTTGGCTAAAAACCATGAATCATGAACCGAATTTACATTTTATTCTGAAAGGAACTTACCGGAATGAAGCCGGGGAAAATATTTCACCCGATGTCATCCCAGAAGATCGCTTTAGTATTCGAGGCAATCTTCTGTTTTGGAATGAAGAAAAAGGGAATTTTGCCATTAATATCCATCCTAACAAAGATGCTATTCGGAAATTTAAGCCCTTTTTTGTGGAAATTGAAGGCCAATTAGTGAATCCGAAAGCCGGGGCTTTTTGGGAAATCGAAGCGGTTCGGAAAGGGAATAGACTGGTGCTAGTGGAAGCGCAAGAAATATTTCCGCCAATTAAGAAAAAGAAACCTCAAGGCAAAGGTAAAGGGAAGGGCAAAAAGCCGTTTAAAAAGGAACAAAATTCAGATTCCAATTCACAGCAAGATAGGACTCAGCAGTAGAACATCAAACAAAAGGAAAAGGCAAAATAGCGCGATAAATTATTTTACCAATGACTGATGATTTATTATTAGTCATGGGCTGTTTTTTGTTTTTTCACTGAGGCTAATGCGGGAAAGTCGGAAACCGGTTAACATTCTTTTAAATGGGATAATTGCAATAGGATTTGATCAATCATTTCTCTCTGTTGCGAGGAGGAAAGCTTTGAATGATTTAAAATAATGGTAAATATTAATGGTTGATAGTGAGGAAGTTCCACATAGCCGGAGAAGGCAGAAATGCCTGTGAGCGTTCCCGTTTTTCCTTGCAGCTTGCCTTGTAGGGGAGTGGATTGCAAGCGATTTTCTAAGGTGCCATTGACCCCAGCGACAGCAAGAGACGAGCGGAATATCTCTGCTTGATCCGTTTTTAGCATACTTTGCAACAGTTGCGCGATCGCGCTGGGCGTCACTAAATTGCGGCGGGAGAGCCCTGATCCATCGACTAAGCGATAAGCTTCCGGGGAAATGCCCAATGGGGTTAATGCTTGCTGAAAAACTGCCATATTGGCGGTTGCCCCAGGCATACTTGCTCTCACCTGTTTTAATAAAGATTCTGCATACAAATTATTGCTATTGCGATTCATGGTTTGAATTAATTCAGTGAGGGGAGGAGAGGCAAATTCCATGATTTTTTCTCCCTTAACCGCGACTGAATCTGATAATTGAATTTGATTAACAGCAATCCCTGCTTCCCCTAGCTTTGTCAATAAGGTATCTCGAAAATAATGATTGGGTTGAGCAATGGCTAAATGCCACACATCGGTTTGAATATGTTGGGGCAATTTGCCGCTTAGCTGTAATTGCGAAGTTCCCAGTTTTCCTTGCAACTGAACTTGATAATCGGTATTAGCAGGGGCAGTAATTGCTTCATTTTTTACCTTCCATTGCGAAGCCGCGATCGCGTTATTCCAATTGGTTTCGACACTTTCCCCGATTCCTTGCGGCGTTAAAGTTAAGGTAACGGAATTTTCATCTAAAATCAAATTCGTTGCTGCTGTTCCATAGGCGGCATAAACATCTTCCCATTCCCAAGTCGAATTAATCGGGAAGGCGGCAAATTTGTCAGTTTTGAGAACAATTTTCTCAATGGAACGAACCCCTTTTTCGTTTAAAATTTGGGCAAGTTTTTCTAAATCAGTGCTTTTTAAACTGGGATCGCCTTCGCCAATGATTTTTAAAGTTTCAAGATGAGGCGGTTTTCCTTGGCGATAAACCGGCGTTTTAATTTGAAATTTCGGATTAAATTGTTTGAGGGCAGTTGCTGTTGTAAATAGTTTAACAGTGGAGGCTGGAATAAAAAATTTATCGGCATTTTGTTGATAAAGAACTTGTTGCGATGACCAAGGTTGAATTTTGATCCCCCAACGGGATGTCTCATCAGAATTGGCAAGGATGCTGTTAATTTTTTCCGGTAAAGTACTGGGACAAATTAATTCATTTTCCGTATTTGCTTGACTAGTTTTAGCAATTAAATTAAAGAGTGCCAAAGGCAAGACAAATAAAAAACGTTTATTAAGAAGGAAATGGCGTTGCATTATGGAATCTAAAATCGGAAATGGAAACAAAGAGTCCCCAGACGTTAATATAAATAGTTGGAATCAGAAGATGTTTCAGAACAAGAGGATTCTGCTGGTTGGACAGAGCGAGGCAGTTGCACCTCAAATCGAGACCCTTCATTAATTTCGCTTTGAACTGTAATTCGGCCGTCCATCAATTCCACTAAAGAATCAGTAATGGCTAAGCCTAGGCCTGTTCCTTGATAATTTCGCGTGAGGCTTTGATCCACTTGTTGAAAGGCTTCAAATACTTGAGATTTTTGTTCTTCTGTCATCCCAATGCCAGTATCTTGGACAGCAATTTCAACCCAATCGGAATCCAATTCACTCACACTTACAGTTACAGAACCTTTTTCTGTGAATTTAATGGCATTGGATAGTAAATTGACAACAACTTGACGGAGACGATTGCTATCATTGCGAATCCAAGGATTTTTCAGTTCCGAGCTAAAGGTTAAAGCAATACCTTTTTGTTCAGCTAGGGATCGCAGTTCTTCCACCGTATTGGAAACGACGGTATTTAAATTGCATTGTTCCAGACGCAATTCCAAACGTCCGGCTTCCATTTTAGACAGATCAAGGATATCATTAATGAGGGTCAGCAAAGTTTTCCCATTGCTTAAAATCCGTTCCAACATCTGGGTTTGTTGCGGTTTGAGGGTATCCTTAACCTGTCGCAATAGCAGTTGCGAAAAGCCGATAATGGCATTCATTGGGGTTCGCAATTCATGAGACATGGTGGCGATAAATTGCGATTTCATGCGCGCGGCTTCGAGGAGTTTGATATTTTGCAATTTAATGTGTCGCTGCTGTCGTTCCAACTCTTGATTTTGTTGGGCTAAAATTTTATTTTGTTGTTCGAGACGCTCTTCTCCTTCTTCTAAACTTTTAATTAATCGGGCATTGTCGATCGCGATCGCGGCTTGTTCTCCCACGGCTTTTAAGAGTTTTTGATCTTCTTGATTAAATTCTAAGGGAACTTTGTCGCGACAATGTTTGCCCCAATTTCCCACCGCTAAAATTCCTAAACGCCCTGACTGTGCCGACTCAATAGCGACGCCGTACATCATTTTCGGTAAATGTTCTGAAACTTCCGCATTATTATAAAGTTCCGGTTCTCCGGTGAGAAAAACCGATTTGAGCACGCCCTGTTCTAAGGAAAAAACTTGTTTTAAGTCGAGATTTTCTGTTTGTTCTCCGGCGGCCACCGTTAACATGACTTCATGATGGGAATTGTACAAAGCAATGAAACATCCCTCTGCCTGAGCGATGGTTTTATAAGTCGCTTGCGCCATCACTTTCAGTAACTCAGGCAAATTGCTCAGACGTTGGTTTAATAAATTGGTTAACTGTTGCAGCGTCCGCAGTTGTTGCTCTTGTTCTTGTAAAATCCGAAACGTGGTTCGTAAATTATGGGTTGCCTCTTGGGCTTCTTTATAGAGGCGGGCATTTTCCATAGCTAACGCCGCTCGCTGGGCTAAGTCTTCTGCTAAGGTGAGATCGGCTTGGGTATAATACCGCCCTGATTCACTGGCAGCAAAAACTAATGTTCCTAAAATCTCTTCTCCCGCCGCCAAGGGAACACAAATATAAGAGCGGCAGTTCAATTCTTCCAACAGGCGCAAATGTTCTTCATCCACTGCCATGGCATAAGTTTTCGCCGCATCAACATAAAAACAGGTTTGCGGGGTATGGCTGCGCAATACGGCGGCACTGCAATGACACTGGCCCCGCTCATGATTGAGGTAGCGTTGCAATTCCCACACTAAGCCGGCTTTATCAGGATTAACATGAGCCACGGCAATGCGCCGTAAACTTGGGGGACGGCCATAGACGCCTTCCGGTTCCACAATGTCAATGGCACACCAGTCAGCGAGACGGGGGACGGCCAACCTGGCTAAATTTTCCAGGGTGGTGCGATAATCCAGGGAGGAAGACAGAAGTTGGCTGGCTTCGGCGAGAAATCGACTGCGAACTTCGTTGCGTTTGCGTTCGGTGATATCAATGAGGACCCCCGAAATTCGAGAGGATTCTCCTCGGGCATTCAATTGCGATTTGCCTCTGGCAATACAATAGCGATACTCCCCAGAGGAATGGCGCACCCGAAATTCTACTTCCAATTGAGGCGTTTTCCCAACAAGACAATCTTGAATACTGTTTTCCACGTGGACGCGATCGTCGGGGTGAATTTGATGATAAAACCGATCTTTATCCAATTCTCGTTCCCCAGGAGAAAGGCCAATCATCTCCAGCAGCCGATCATTGCAATACACCATCTGCGATTCCACATTCCAATCCCAAATCCCTTCATTAGACCCTTCTAAAATCAGTCGATACCGTTCTTCACTTTCTTTGAGGCGGCGGTTGGCTGCTGCGGCTTCTTTTTCCGCGCGATACACCCGAATAGCGCGATGCAGACTTTGGGACAAATATTGTGGGGAGATATTGTCTTTGGATAAATAATCGAGCGCGCCCGCTTTCATTAAGTTAACGGCCACTTGATGATCTTCTTGCCCGGTTAACACCACCAGCGGCAGAAATTCATGCTGTTTGCGAATTTGTTGAATGAGATGCAACCCATCGCCATCGGGCAGCCGATAGTCTAAAAAAACACATTCGATATCGTCATGATGGGCTAGTTTCTGGATCGCACCGGCACAATTTTCGGCGGATATGATTGTGAGTTCTTCCTCGCTCCCTTTTTGCAGGGCGCGATGAACCGCCATTTGATCGACTTCGTCGTCTTCAACTAATAAAACTTTCACCATAGCCGCTAAGGATTAGGGTAAATGGTTGGAAGTTGGCTTAGTTGCCAATATTCATCAATTACCGCAATTGTATCCATAAATTTATCAAAGGTTACGGGTTTGATTATATAGCCCGCAACATTAAGCTTATATGCTTCTACTTTATCTTTTCCTTCATCGGATGTCGTCAGGACAATGACAGATGTTGCTTTCAGCGCTGGGTCGGAACGCAGTTCTTGCAGAAATTCAATGCCTCCCATTTTGGGCATATTTAAGTCTAGCAAAACCAGCCGATTATGAGGCGGAATCTGTTGCTCACTTTCTCCTCTTATTGACACTCTCCCATTAAATCAAAGATTATAATGGGAGATTCTTTCTTCTACGATTCGACTTGCTTTGATTGAATCTGTCCAACCAAAGTAGCGGTCAAATCTCCGAAAGCGTTTTCCAACTCAAGGTTAGCCGTTTCCTTCTGCCCGAAGGATTAAAGTCAGTGAAGAGGTCACCCTCCCCACTGCTCTTCAAAACGGTGCGTGAAAGTTTCCCTTCACACCGCTCC
>PXPI01000048.1 GCA_003021905.1 Cyanobacteria bacterium SW_9_44_58
CGTTCGGTCATTACCTGTTTTCAACAGGCTTTGCAGGCAATTTTAGGACATGGTTGTTATCCTTCTTTAATTCCTCAACCTTAGACCTGAATTCTTACGGTGTTAAGTATTTACTGCACGAATTAATAGGTTCAGTACTTTTAGTATAGCATCGCGCTCTGACAATTTTATATTAGCGTACCCAAACTAGTTTCTAAAATATAACTAAATTCCACATGATCAAACCTCTTATGTTGCTTCCAGTGCCATGCGCATCCGGCAGCTAACTCGAAAATGCAATCGTTTATGGTTTAGGAAAGAACAGGAGCGCGATCGATCTACCTTGGAAACCACGATGCCAATCTGATCAGGAATATATCATCGTACAAACTGCTTTAATTGCTTAGCGCGATCGCGTAATTTTGGTTCTCTAGCGTTGTTCTGCTTGAATATAGTCTAGAGCTTTAGCTAAGATTGCGTTAGTGTTAATCTTCTCTGCAATTTCAGTTTCTGTATATTGCCCTTCAAAGGCTTCTAAAGCGGCTTTTTTAATAGCAGTATCAAAAGCATCTGCTAAAATTTCTTTTAATTCTGCCTCGCTTGCATAGTACCCCCCAGATTTGCGACGTTTATTCACCCGTCGGATTTCTTTGGTGGCATTATAAATGGAAAATTCCCAAGAACGAGTGGTTCTTTGCTCTGCTTCTTGTTTAATTAGATGAAGGAGGAGAATTACGGCATAGCTATAAATTTTATTGAGTTTGTCTTCTTTAGACATCTCCTCCATTTCTCCGATTAATTCCAAAGCTTTATCATACTGTTGCTCTTGAATGTATTGCCGTAAAGTCAATAGTTCTTCCATTTTTATTTCCTAGACTTTAATAATTGATTACTACTTATTAGCTGGTGCATAACCAAAGCCAACATTAATTGATTAACTAAATGGAGATTAATTGCACAAATAAGGGACACAATATTGAAACAACAACTTATTAACAGTTTCATTAGCGTGACTAATTATCAAGAGGCTTGTGATCAAATTGAAGATTGGGCAACTGAGAGAATCTCTTGTTATGTCATTGCTGCCAATGTTCATGTTGTCATGACAGGATTTTGGCAGCCTCATTATCAAGAAATTATTAATCAAGCGGTTTTAGTAACCCCTGATGGGATGCCATTGGTCTGGGCAATGCGCCTTCTGGGGATAAAACACCAAACCCGAGTTTATGGCCATAATTTAATGTTAGCGTGTTGCGATCGCGAAGCAAAGGTGTAATAATCGCCTCTAGCGCTTTTCCGAAACTACTGAGCAAATTCGATTCACTAATAACAAACTTAATTCCACATCAAAGACTAAAAACTCCTAGCTAAGCCTTATTTTAGTTCTGCTCCAACCAAGTTTCTAGATCCTGCACAGTGGAAAACTCTAGTAATTCCTCAGCTAAAGTTTCCAATTGTTCCACTGATAACCTCCGAATTTGCTGTTGGAGACTTTCATCTAACGCTCCGAAACGACAATTTAACAAGCGTAAAACTAATTGTAGTTCTCCTTCTTGCCGTCCTTCTTGCCGTCCTTCTTGTATCCCTTCTTGCAGAATTTGCTGATACCAAGGAGACTCTCTTAATACTGCCATATCCCACCTCATAATTTGCTGTACTACTGGTAGTTTTAGCACAAACGAGGCAAAAAATGAGAGCAACGGCTCCAACTCATTTAAGTCTTCATCTGCTCTCAGTTCCCGCAAGGCTTCCCTAACCACGGTTTTTTCTCCACCACCTTTCAAAATGGGCACAAAGGGCAATAAACTGCGAAGATTTTGTTCAAAGACAATCTCTGCTTCAACTTCCCACAGGTTAATAACTTTGTAATCTTGATAAGCTCGTATTCCCTGAAAATTTGATTGGTAACAATTGGGAATTTGGGGATTAGCGACATGAGGCAGAATATTGACTAACACCGGATAAACTGGCAACTCATATTTTTCTTCTACCAAACCGCTATAAGCTCGCATCCTTCTGGGAAGTTTAGATGTGTAGCGCAGTTGCAGTTCATTCAGAAGCAAAAAATCTCCCGTCTCGGGACTGGCAACTTTCAACAAAATATCATTTTCTCGGCTGACCCATTGCAAATCTGAGTCCAGCATTTGGGTTACTCTTACTTGCGGGAGTTGGGTAAGCCACTGCGCCCAATTATTAGGAGAAAGACTAATGAGGCGTTTCCCACCGATATCTGCTGGTTTACTCATTCTGCATTCTCATATAGGTCATGACAATCTTCCCTTTTTTTAAGTAACATGACTCGATTGACTTTCCGATTGTAAACGCCAATATTCTAAATACTTACCGCCTTGATTGAACAATTCTTGATGACTTCCCTGCTCTACCACTTTTCCCTGTTCCAAAACAATAATTTGATCCGCATTAACAATGGTCGATAAACGATGAGCAATCACTAGTACCGTTCGATGCCCGAAGGGCAGTGGCTCCGCCACATCGCGCTGAAACTCTTTTAACGCTTGCTGTACCAAATGCTCTGAATGACTGTCCAAGGCACTGGTAGCTTCATCCAAAATCAAAATTTCCGGTTCCTTGAGAATCGATCGCGCTAACGCCAAACGCTGCCGTTGCCCGCCCGAGAGACGATAGCCCCGTTCTCCCACAACCGTATGATAGCCATTCGGCAACTGTTGAACAAACCGATCCGCTTGCGCCGCGATCGCGCTTTCTTTCACTTGGGCTTCCGTGGCATCCGGTTTGCCATAGCGAATATTTTCCAGAATGCTTTCATTGAAAATAAAGGTATCTTGACTGACCACACCCAGGCCCGTTATCTGCCGAAAAATCCGTTCCACCATCTGCGCTTGAATGCGTGCCGAAAGATAGTCGGAACTGACTTTGCCCACATACTCCAGACTATGACGCAGAAATTGC
Organism: Cyanobacteria bacterium SW_9_44_58; assembly: GCA_003021905.1. Lineage (GTDB taxonomy): Bacteria > Cyanobacteriota > Cyanobacteriia > Cyanobacteriales > Rubidibacteraceae > Halothece. The sequence goes on from PXPI01000048.1 coordinate 2,911, forward strand.
ATCAAAACCGCGATCGCGATTAACCCGATAAAAAGTTGCCCTTGGCTCAGTTCTTGCAACAAACCGGATAAAAACGTATCCGCAATGAAAGGATGATTGGGCATTGCGTTTGGCTGTTGCGGCTGTAACACTTGCAACGCCAAATAAATACTCCCAAATGTAGTCCCCTCCAAGGCAGCGGCAAATAAATTGGCATGAATATTAACTAAAATTAACCGGCGATGATGGTTAATTGTCCCTAGAATCACCCGATAGGCAGGATTGTCTAAGATAGAGGAGATTTGATTTTTCAACTTCTGAATCAAGTTACTCGCTTTGAAGTTGCGTTGCATTACTGCCTATTTTGACACGTGAGGCAACGAAGCTGCTTCCTTGGGCGCGATCACCTGATTTAGTGAACAGAAGGATATAGCAAAGCTAGTTGCTGATAACAATGGCAGGATGGGAAATTTCCTGACTAGCAATTCGGATTCATTTGAGACTAAGAGCGCGATATCCCACTTGCTAAACATTTGATTGTTGCAACCAAGTTTCCAAATCCTTCTGACTGGAAAACTCTAATAACGCCTCTGCCAACTCCTCTAATTGAGATACATTTAATTTTTGAATCTGTTCAACTAAATTGGAATCTAATTCCCCAAAACGGCGATTGAGGAGACGAAAAACTAATGCAACCGCTTCCTCTTGTTTTCCTTCACCATAAACATCTTGATAAAAGCGAGTCTGTTTCACATCAATATCGCTAAATCCCAACATTTGCTGAATCTCCTCCCTGCTTAAACGGGGCAACTTATATACTATGATAGTTTCTACCAACTCCAGAATTTGTCTTTGACTCATTTTGGCAAATAATTCTTTGATTCTTTTTATCAATACTTAATCCAATTCTGTAATTACCAACTCGTAAGGATTCAGGTCTAGGGTTGACAAACCCAGAAAAAACGTTAGAGTCAAACCATCATGAGTGAGTCCAATCTGTCACAGCCACCAGAACAATTAAA
>PXPI01000049.1 GCA_003021905.1 Cyanobacteria bacterium SW_9_44_58
GGCAGACCGTAGAAGTAAAAAGGTGCGACCTGAGCGCGGGTTTCCCGCGCAGAGCGCAAGCGCACCTTAGAAAATGCTTGTGGATTCGGTCTGACGGGGATCAACCTACGGGTTGATCTAGTTAAGAGGAAAAGAAGCAAGAATCTCCCGCTATACCGAAGGTTAGCGGTGAGAGTGTCAAAAGGTTCTCATTGTTGGTTGAATAAGTTACTCTTTGTATAGTCTATTCGTAAACTTTAAGAGGTAAGCATCTATGAACTGGCAAAAATTGCGGCAAGTTTTCGTTGTCTTTATTGCAGGTATTTTCTTATTTGTGACAACTGCTTGTGGCGGTCCTTCTTCTGAGGAAGTTCAAGTGAATGAGGAAACTCAGGAAGTTCCTGCTGAATTAAGTTCGGAAGAGGAAGCTTCGGGAGAATCTGTTACTGCTGAGGAAGAAGTGTCTGAAGAGACTGCTGCCACTGAGGAAAATGTCGAAGAAGAAACGGAAGCCGCTACTGCTGAGGAGGAACCTTCTGAAGAGACTGCTGAGGTAGAAGACAAGGCACAAGCAGAAGAGGAAACCTCCCAAGAAACCGCTGCTGCTGAGGAGGAACCTCCTGAAGAGTCTGCTGCTGTAGAAGACAAGGCACAAGCAGAAGAGGAAACCGCGGCAACTGAACAAGAAACGGAAGCCGCTACTGTTGAGGAGGAACCTTCTGAAGAGACTGCTGCTGTAGAAGAAGAAAGCCAACCCACTATGACAGAAGAGGAAACTGAATCAGCAACAGAAACTGCTACTGCTGAGGAAGAAACTTCCGAACAAACTGAAGAGACTGAAACCACTGCAACTGAAGAAGAAATGGAAGATGCCGCTAGTGCCGGTGAGCTAGTATATTCCTAATAAACAAGTTGATTTCAATCCATAAGGGGAGATTATTTTATGGTTAAAACTGCTTCCACTATGTTAGAGCTGGGAACAAAAGCCCCAGACTTTCAACTGCCGGATACAGTTTCAGGAAAAACGATTTCTTTAGATACCTTTGCTGATAAAAAGGGATTGTTGGTTATGTTTATTTGCCAACACTGTCCTTTTGTCAAGCACATTAAATCAGAATTGGCTCGTATTGGAAAAGATTATGCGGATCAAGGGTTAGGGATTGTTGCCATTAGCGCCAATAGTGTGGAAACTCATCCCGATGATGCTCCTGAAAATTTAAAAGCAATGGCGGAAGCGGAAGGATTTAATTTTCCCTTCTGCTATGACCAAACCCAGGAAGTTGCTAAGGCTTATACAGCGGCTTGTACCCCGGATTTTTTCCTATTTGATCGCGATCGCGCTTTAGTGTATCGAGGACAATTGGACGATAGCCGCCCTGGTAATGAAGAACCGGTGAATGGAAAAGATTTACGCGCTGCTATTGAAAACGTGTTAGCGGATCAACCGGTAGATTTTGAACAACAACCGAGCATTGGCTGCAATATTAAGTGGGCTCCTGGCAACGAACCCCCCTATTTTCAAAGCTAATGGGCTAACTCTTTAGTTTCTCAATTGTTGAGTCAGTTTCCCCCCTAAAATTGGGGGGATTTTTATCAATTCACTTTTAAATTTTAAAAAAGATCTTCTAAATCAAGGGCTTGTGAGCCGCCTTGCTGGAGTTTCACTAGCAGTTTTCCCAGTTGCGACCAGACTAATCGCCCCGTTATCAAGGTTAAGGGAAGCGCGATCGCGAGAGAAATTTTCCAAGCATTAATTACGACTTCCAATCCGGCTCCTAAAAACAAAAATATTCCCAAACAAATGCCAATAAAAGGAAGGAATAAGGAGGGAGTTTGCACCGAGTCGGGGTTTTCTGATTTAGGCGTTTGATACCACTTGTTAACATTATTTTTTAAAACTTTTTCAAAGGCAGTGCCGCAAGCAACACTGATTAAAATGCCAAATAGCAACAGTAAATAGGGGGGTTCGGACAAAAAGAAGTAAGACATAAATTAATTTGAAGTTTTCACCAATTCAAACACAATAGATTAAGTATGGTTGGGCTTTAGCGCTGCAATTTCTTCCCGAGATATATCTCGCAAGCTGCTTAAAGCAGCATCAAATAATCTAGCAGGTTTCAGGTCTTCTTTTACGAGATTCCAAAGCCGCTGCACTTGTTCGGTTTGCAATTGTTCGTCTTCGGTTAATGCTAGCAGCAATTGTTGCCGTAGATACTCTCCTTCCTCAGAAAGCAAATATTCTAAGCCTAAACGGGCAGAGGGAAGCAAGTCAAAGTTGTGATCATTGGTTCGCGCGATCGCGATCATGTTTTCCAGCCGTTGCCATTGGAATTTGCCATCTTTAAACAACACTTCAATCAAGCGCCGGCGCATTTCTGGAGATTCCCCGCGCAACAGGCGTTGGGCGACATAAGGATAGGCCACTTCGACAATTTTGAAGTTGGGATCGAGGGTTAATGCCAATCCTTCTTGGGTAATTAAAGAACGAATAATTAGCGCAAATTTTGCAGGCACCCGGAAGGGATAATCATACATCAACTCTGAAAATTGATCGGTAATGGTTTTAAAGTTGAAGTCTTTGACACTTTCCCCCATGGCATTGCTAAATACCTGTTCTAAAGCGGGGACAATGGGTTTAATATCGGTACCGGGGGCAAGAAATCCCAGAAAGATAAAATTTTCTGCTAAGCGTTCATAATCCTGATTCAACAGATAAACAATGGAACTGGCAATGGTTTCTTTGGTTTCTTCTGCCAACTGATCCATCATGCCAAAATCAATGTAAGCCATCCGTCCATCCGGCATGGCAAACAGGTTTCCAGGATGCGGGTCGGCATGGAAAAATCCATGTTCTAAAAGCTGTCTTAATCCGGCAACGACGCCAATTTCCGTTAAACGATTCTGGTCTAAATTGGCTGCTTTAATTGTTTCCGTATCCGTTAATTTAATCCCTTCAATCCATTCCAGTGTTAAAACCCGATAACTGCTACAATCCCAATAAATTTTCGGAACTTTTACTGTATCGTCATCTTTAAAGTTGTCAGCAAATTGTTCAGCATTTTGGGCTTCATTTAAGTAATCAATCTCTTCGAACAATTTGACGCCGAATTCATCAATAATTAAGGTTAAATCATGTCCCAAATTGAGCGGAAGCCAAGGTTTAATTTTGCTGGCCCCCCAACGCATAATAAATAAATCGAGGGTAAGAATCGGTTCCAAATTGGGACGCTGCACTTTGACTGCTACTTCTTCCCCGGTATACAGAACGGCCCGATAGACTTGTCCGAGACTTGCCGCTGCCACCGGTTCCGGTGAAATGTCTCGATAAATGTCTTTGACAGAGCGTTCCAGTTCTTGTTCAATCATGTTGAACGCGATCGCGCTATCAAAGGGAGGAAGTTGATCTTGCAACTTAGTTAATTCTTCCAGAAAATCTTTCCTCACCAAGTCGGGACGAGTTGATAGGGCTTGTCCCACCTTAATATAAGTCGGTCCCAATTTTGTCAGAAGTTCTCTCAGTTCTCTAGCCCGTTTATACTTATTTGCTTGTTCCACGCCGCGCCATTGATCGAGCTTTAAGCGCAGGAAAAATCCCCCTAACACCCAAACAATGGTTAACATGCGCCGAATGACCAGCAACGGAAATTGCCGATAATATCGCGCGATCGCGTCAGCATCATAGCGTGGTCTGTTTTGTTTTTGCATAAATTTCATTGTTAAAATGCAATATATCTTAATAGATCTATCTTCGCAAACGAAGCGATTGATTGCAACTGATATTAATCATCAAAAATAATTGACCTTTAATAGCAGGATACGTTACCTAAGCCAGAAGGTCGCCCTCCTGACTCGGCTTCAGAACGGTGCGTGACAGTTTCCCATCACACCGCTCCTCTTAAACAACGCCAGACTAACTG
>PXPI01000050.1 GCA_003021905.1 Cyanobacteria bacterium SW_9_44_58
GAAAATCAATATCAATTGAATAAGGTTGCATGGACACGCTTATTTTAATCTACTGTCTTTCCTTCTCAGTGTACCTTATTGGTCTGAGAATTGCTATATTATAATCAAACTGCTGGCTTATATTTGCTAGATCAATTACAATTTCCTTATTTAATTGTTTATGCAGCCGACGATCCCATTTTTGATCCCAGTTTAGTCCCTGAGATTAAAAGCAAAGTCCATGAAAATCCCTATGGTCATTTATTATTAACCAATCATGGGGGTCATGTTTCCCATATCGGAAAAAGGAATCAGGTGGAAGATCAATTTTGGGGAATTAATCGTTTATTAGCGTTTGCCAATCAAATTTAATTTAGGTTAATAGTAAATTATTCGTTATTATTTTAGAAATTTTGAGGGATAAAAGTTTTTGGAAAATTGACAATTCGTCAACTGTCCAAGGAATGATTTCCCATTGCTGATTCAGTAGCGTTTGCGTTAGCGAAGATTCTTCTAAAATTAAAGAAAAATGAGGAAGTAAAACATCAGCATTGGTTTTAATGGCGTCAATATATTCTAGGGAATATTCCTGAAAATCAGAAAGGGCATAGCCGACAAAAAACTGAGGATAATTGTGTTTGAACCGGTTTAAAAATTGGTGGTTAAAAGAGGCAATGACGGCGCGATCGCGCCACGGTTCCAACATTTGTACTAAATCACGAACTGCTAATTCTGACCAATTTTGAGGGGATTTCAGTTCCAGATATAAGTTAAGCGGTGTTGCGGAAAAAAGGTCTAATACTTGTTGTAAGGTAGGAATGGTTTCGGCGGCAAATCGCGGATGAAACCAACTTCCCGCATTTAAAGATTGCAACTGCGCGATCGTTTTTTCTTCAACTTTTCCATTGCCATTGCTTGTGCGATTCACTGTTGTGTCATGGATAATAATTGGTATGCCGTCGGCAGAGATATGAATATCAAATTCTACGCCCCATACTTGTTGTTCTAAAGCGGCTTTAAAGCTGGCTAAGGTATTTTCTGGGGCAACAGCACTATACCCCCGATGGGTAATTAATTGATAGTTTTGACTGTTAACAAATTTCATCTTTCTTATGCCGTTGATAGCAAGATAGAAATGGTTGAAAAGAGTAGAGACATTGCCGAAAGAATGCCTCTACTCTTCAAAAATTACGGTTGCGAAGAATTTAAGTTGCTAGGAAAAGTTTGGGCATCGAGACAATCTTGGGCGGCTTTAACCGGAGAAATTTCTTGGTTTGGCGTGTTAGTTAAGCCGACAACACATTCTGAGTAACGCAGGGGAAGGAGACTGCGACGGCAGTTTTCCACAATTGTTGTTATATCATCTGCTTTTAGGTAGTCATTGATATTGACAACGCAACTGGCTAAATCTAGGGGACGACGATCGCGATAGCAATTAAACAATGCCGTATCCGCAGGAACATCTGCTTCTTGATTCATACTTAGCACACATAAGGATAAATCTTTTGGGCGTATAGCATCGGCACAAGCAGTGGAAGCCTTCTCTGGCGATAATCCCACTTCTTGCAACTCCTCAGCACAGACTTGAAATTGATCGCCACTTGCTGCTTGTAAAGGCCGAGAGGGCGCTAGCATAAAGAATACGCTCGTTTGCAGGGTCGCGATCGCGCCGAGGCGACTTGTCCATTGCAATAGATTTCGGGGTTTCATATTGAATTAATTAGCAATAAAATGTGTTATTTGTTCATCAAGTTAAAAATAACCTGAAACCCAACACGAGACAATCATTTTGGAGAAACTCTCCTATGACAGCAACCTCTCAATCCCTTTCCCTTCTATTCCTTTCTACGCCGGTTGGCGTTTTAGGAACCGGAGAAGGGGGCGGCGTGGAATTAACCATCAAAAACCTAGCCCAGGATTTATTACAAACCCAACATCAGGTAACCATTGTTGCCCCAACTGGATCTCAGTTAAACGGGATTCCCATCCAACCGATTCCGGGCAATTTACAAATTCCAGCGCAAGGGGAAGGAAGAGATGCGCCCATCCTGTTGCCAGCCCATTCGGTTTTAGCCAATATGTGTGACTATGCCCGGCAAGTGCAGTCAGACTATGACTTAATTGTCAACTTTGCCTTTGACTGGCTTCCCTTTTATCTCACACCGTTTTTTGAAACGCCCATTGCTCATTTCATTAGTATGGGATCCATGAGTGAGGCGCTAGATGAAATTATGGCACAAACTGCCGCTCATTTTCCCGGCACTTTGGCGGTTTATACCCGCACCCAAGCCGAGACCTTCCCCTTTCCCGATGCTTGTCGCTGTTTAAGCAGCGGTTTGGATTTATCCTTATACGAGTTTAGTCGACAAAGCGATTGCTGTCTGGTTTGGTTAGGCCGCATTGCCCCCGAAAAAGGATTGGAAGATGCTGTCGCAGCCGCGCAGCAAGTGGGAAGACGGCTGAAAATTTTTGGTTGGTTGCAAGACTCACAATATTGGCAACGCATTCTGGATCAATATCCCCATGCCCCCATTGAGTATGGCGGATTTCTATCGACTGCGGAATTGCAACAGCAAATTCGCCGCTGTCAGGCATTATTAATGACACCGCGTTGGGTAGAAGCCTTTGGCAATGTTGCTATCGAAGCCTTGGCGTGCGGCGTGCCGGTAATTGCCTATCGGCGCGGCGGCCCCGCAGAAATTATCCGTGATGGGAAAACAGGCTTTTTAGTGGAACCGGATAGTGTAGAAGGATTAGTCAAAGCCATTGATCGCCTGCCGGAAATTGATCGTTGGGCTTGTCGTCAACAAGCGGAGGAAGAATACTCCTTAGCCGCATTGCGCGATCGATTTTTGGCTTGGTTTTATGACATTTTGCAATCCTATCAATGATGGGCCTGGAAAACTTTTCTTATTCCCGTTGGAACCGCATTATTCAACTTATTTTATGACACAGCTGCAAAATTCAGTTATCTTGTTAACCGGCGCTGCCGGAGGCTTTGGTCAACAATTTACCCGACAGCTTTTAAAGGCAAAAAGTCATCTCATTTTAACTGATATTGATGAACAACTTCTCCAGGAAAAAACAACACCTATTCAACAAGAAATTACCACCGGAAAAATAATTGCTTGTTGGGGAATTGATTTATCAACGCCTCAGGGGAGGCAAGCCCTTTATGAGGCGGTAGAAACCTTGAATATTTCGGTTGATATTCTCATTAATAATGCTGGCATCGGATTATATGGCTGCATGGATGAAGTGCCCTTGCAAAAATGGGAAACTTTAATGCAAGTAAATCTTCTAGCACCGATGCATCTCACCTCGCTTTTTATGGAAGATATAATTGCGCGTCAGCAAGGACATATTGTTAATATTTCCTCCCTAGCAGGGCATATTGTTCCTGGAGGAATGGCGCATTACGGGGCCAGCAAATTCGGTTTGCGAGGCTTTAGCGAAGGATTATTTAATGAAGTGAAACAATATAACATTCAAGTAACAGGCGTTTATCCTTTTTTTAGCCGAACTCCGCTTTTGCAGTCAGCTTAATATGGAACATTAAAGGAAAAAACAGGAAGCATTCCTGATATTCTCGTAACTGATCCGGCAAAAGTCATTGAAAAAACCATTCAAGGAATTGTTCGCAATCAACTTCATGTTTTTCCGGATAAAACTGCTCAGTTTCTCTACGTACTAAAGCGGTTTTTTCCAAGTCTAATCAATTGGGCAACACTCAGAAGGGATTTTAGATGGTAAAAACATTATAATTAATTGGGTAGGGGATTTTTTCCGCTTACTATCTCGCAATTTTCCTTTCTATTAAGAGACTGTTCCTAAAATAAACATTAAGCTAAGCTCAACAGCGAGCTAACCGTTTCAACATGAGACGAGTCATAGCAAGGTGAATCAGAGCTTCAC
>PXPI01000051.1 GCA_003021905.1 Cyanobacteria bacterium SW_9_44_58
TCGATGGTAGAAGCCTGTCGCCGGTTAACTTTTAGCTTGTACTGGAAGTTAAGGGTTAACATTTAGAAAACTTAAACTGACTTTATAAATAATAACACAGACTTGTAGAGTTTGTTCGTTTCCGGGCTATCGAAGCCCTCAACGAACCCGCCTTATATCCAACGGCTGAAGCACGTTGGCGCGTGCGGCAACTTTATGTAAAAACTCTCCAAAAGCTGAAGTGCAAACGTTATCTTGAAGATATTCTCTCAGTTGTCGGGAGGCATAGCTTTGATAAGCCTGACGATGGGGATTGGTAAAAGCCAGTGTCGCGCCCACTGCAAAAACACCGCAAATGCCAATTAGAGTGCTAGCTTGCCAAGGTTGTAGCTTAAGCGTCATTGAGAAAAACTGAATTTGATCGATTTTCTTTCTAAATTAGGGATCGATTTGATGAGATTGTCCCTGAGATCTTTACCTTAACTGATAAGAGCGCGATTGAGGTTTTCCTTGAACCATATCCCCTAAAAAAGAAGGGGATTGATGCTATTCAATCCAATTTTTGGCGCGTTCCACGGCTTTTTGCCACATCAGAAAGCGATCTTGGGTTTTTTGGCGATGTTTGCTGGGAATAAAACTCCGATCGCGCCGCCGCTTTTCAATCAAAGTATCATAATCATCCCAGAAACCGGCTGCTAAGCCCGCGCCAAAGGCTGCGCCTTGGGCAGTTGCATCCAAAATTGCGGGGCGTTCCACAGGAATCCCCAACACATCGGCTTGAAACTCCATCAAGAAATTATTTTGGGAAGCCCCGCCATCGACCTTTAAAAGAGAAATGGCGGTGTCGCTATCTTTGTTCATGGCATCCACTACTTCCTTCACCTGAAATGCAATGGACTCTAACACCGATCGCACCATATGTTCCCGTTGTACCCCGCCGGTAATGCCAACAAAGGCACCTCTGGCACTCATATCCCAATGGGGTGCCCCTAACCCGCTTAAAGCGGGAACAAAATAAACCCCATTGCTATCGTTGACCTCATAAGTTAAGGATTCCGTTTCCGGTGCCGATTTAATCAATTTTAGTCCATCCCGCAACCATTGGATACAAGCTCCAGTGGTAAAAATTGCCCCTTCTAAGGCGTAATTGGTAATGGGTTCGCTGCCATTGGCTTCACTCCAAGCAACCGTGGAAAGAAGCTGATTGCGCGATCGCGTTAATTCTTGTCCGCTTTGGGAAATTAGGAACGATCCGGTGCCATAGGTGCATTTCAACATTCCTTTTTGATTGCAGCCATGGGCAAACAAGGCGGCTTGTTGATCGCCAAATATTGCGCAAATCGGAATTTCTGTCCCTAAAATCTCCTCATCGATAGCGCCAAAATCCCCTAAACTAGTTTCGATTTCTGGCATTAAATGGGCAGGAATCGTAAATAAATCTAATAACTCAGGATCCCAGTTGTGAGTTCCCAAATTCATCAACATTGTTCGACTGGCATTGCTGTGATCCGTAGCGTGAACGCGTCTGCCAGTTAGATTCCAGAGAATCCAAGTATCAATGGTTCCCGCCAATACCTTATCTAAATTGACTTCTGGGCGATTCTGTTTCACCCAATCTAATAACCACGCCAACTTGCTAGCAGAAAAATAAGCATCTACCACTAACCCGGTACTGTTTTGAATTTTTTCAGCATAACCTTTTTGCGATAACTCTCGACATTGTTGCGCAGTGCGTCGATCTTGCCAGACAATGGCGTTATGCAAGGGTTGTCCTGTTGTTTTATCCCAAAGCAAACAGGTTTCTCGTTGCACGGTTAATCCAGCAGCCGCAATTTCTTGAGGGGAGATACCGGTACTTCTCAATACCTGTTCCATACAGCTGCGGGTATCATGCCAAATTTCATTGGGATCATGTTCTAGCCAACCCGGTTGGGGATAATACTGGGTTAATTCGCCATAAGATTGTCCCACCACTTCTCCGTTGCGATCGAATAGAATGGCGCGATTTCCTGTTGTTCCTAAATCTAGGGCAAGAACGTATTTTTGCTTATTATCCACGGTTATCTCTGTGATTTTCAACTGTATTTTAGTTTACCATTCCTGTTAAAAAGAATTTTCATTTAACTTCATTGTTAACGATCAAACAGTTCTTCGAAAATCACATTTTACAAGGAGATACAAATCTGTTTAGTTATTGGAAAAATACGGTATTAAAAGGGTAAAAATGATTGAAAAATTTAGGGACCTTTTTAACAAGCCAAAACATGATTACTGCTTGCCGAAAAATGCCGGATAAACAAAGGCAAAGGCAGTAGAACTGGGAATCCTGGTTCCGTCCATTTCTTCAACAATCACTGTTTCCAATTGTTCATTCCAACGGGCACGGACTTTGCGACCATTAAATTGAACAACTTTTTCTCCCGCTTGCTTCATTTCCTCATGGACAAATTGGCGACTTGCGCCGCTAAATTGTTTTTTAGGCGTTTTATCACCATTTTCCCAAATGTAGCTGACAATTTCCTTGGGATGTAAATCCCGTTGCTCTTGATTTCTTACCGGGAAGATGAGTTTTTGATCAGTATAATAACTGCCATAGGGATAGTCCTGATAGTTGCGATTATACCCTGTATCTGTGGAGAGAATTTTACTATCAGGATGTTTCTCTAGCCAGTCTCCTAAATTGGTTTTAATAGCGGGAATCCGGTCTAAGGTTTCGTTAACTCCAGGACCCACAATTCCTAAGGTCCAAGGTTGGGCATAAAGGCTGTCGTCAGAACGGCGGTACATTACTAAACAGCTTTGATACAGTTTTCCTGAGACGCCAAAGGTGGTATTCCCCCGAGTAAAGGCAGCAATGGTGTCGCAAAGGGGACAATACGATACAGTTACATTAATGTCGCCAATACTATCGTTAACAATTTCGTGCCAGTTCATAATTTTATAGGGATAGGCCTTTGCCTCTCCGTTCATCACGATGCCGATAACTGTTTCATCCTTGTTAAACGGTGTGGTTTCAGCTGTATCAAATTTGGGATTATCAATACTGGGAATCCCATCTTTTGGAGGGCCGCCGTTCAATAAATTATCAAGGTTGATGCGGGCGGTTTCTTGAGGTGGCTTACTCTGTTTTCTTAGATCATCGAGTTCTTTGCTTTGGTTGTGAAAAATGGATGTGAGATGGAAATAACGCAGTTTGAAATTTTCCCATCCGCCGGCGTGAACCACCATGCCACCAAAACTGATGGCAATAATGGAAACTGTACCAAGAGCAATTTTCGCGATTGGTTTCATGGTATAAGACTGGAATAGTAGTCATTATCCATGATGAGCGCGCTTTATGAAAGTGATCTTAAATGTGGATTAAATGACCATGAGAAAGATTTAGGTTGAACTAATGCAGAGAGCTTCTTATTTTGCCAGTTAAACGCACAGGTGATATAAACTGGACAAAGGAAGATCTACTACGATCGCGCGATCGCGCTAGTTAGAGAAAAAGCGTAGAATTAAACCGCCAACTCTAACATTTGTCATTTGTCAACGTTTTTCCGTAGCAAAATTTAAAATCAAGGGCCAGTAATAACGTGCAATTTACTTCCCAATTTCTAAATAAGTTCAAAAAAAATTCATCAGAAGAGAATCAGCAAAAATCGTTAATTCAGGGAAAAAAATGGCTCATTTTCCTTGTTTGGTTGATTGTCCTCCTAGTAATCGGAGAACTCGCAACTCGCTTGGCAGTGAATTGGTTTTGGTTTCAGGAAGTTAATTATTTAGAAGTTTGGCTAACCCGTTTAAAAACACAAGTTATTTTAGGCGGGAGTGTGTTTGGCATTTCAATTCTTTTTTTACTCATTAATTTCGCGATCGCGCAACGGTTTCAATTTACGGATGAGGTCAATGATCTTGCGAATCAGCAGTTATCAACGTCAAACAATCCCGCTTCCACAGAGCAGCCGGTTCTGGGAAAAATTGCATTTCGCTTGTTATTAATAGTAATTGGAATTATTTCCTTACTAATCAGTTTCATGGTATGGCATTACCTGCAAGTGAGCTTATATTTTCTGGAATCAACTTTCCAAATTCCCTTTATAAGCAATTTTTCTGATGTTCCGGGGATTGCAAAAAATTATGAAGTCCCTAATTTAAAGCCGTTTTTGCCATCTCCCTTTCAGCTTCAACTTGTGGAGCCCTTATGGCAAAATTTTTGGGAAGAAAAATGGCGATTTTTATTGCTAATTGGGATTTTTGCAATTTTATTAATTAATTTGCGTTTTTGGCTAAAAACATTTGCGTTGCTTATTAGTTTGTTTTTTGCCATAACAATTGCTTTCAACTGGACAAAGGTATTGCCGTTTCTCAATGCTGTCCCCTTTGAAAACAGCGATCCGCTTTTCAATAGAAATATCAGTTTTTATATTTTTAGTTTGCCGATTTGGGAACTTCTGAACTTTTGGTTAGGAGGACTCTTTTTATATAGCTTATTAGCAGTCAGTTTACTGTATATTGGTTCAGGAAATAGCATTTCCAATGGAAAATTTCCGGGGTTTTCTTACCCGCAACTCCGTCATTTATATAATTTAGGGGGCATGGTCTTACTGACCTTATCCTTTCGCCATGGCTTAGCTCGATTTGAATTATTATATTCCCAACGGGGGGTTATTCATGGCGCAAGCTATACCGATATCAACGTACAACTCCCGGTGGAAACGGTTTTAAGTATTGTGGCTGCGGTGACGGCAGTTTGGTTGTTTTGGCACGCTTTAACCCACTCCATGCGCTTTCGGATTCGAGGCCGTTCTCCTTGGCTAGGGTTTATCGTCTATTTCACTGCCGTTATTGTTGGGGTTACCCTAAGTCCGGTTGTCCAACGGTTTGAAGTGCTGCCCAACGAATTGGAACGAGAACAACCCTACATTGACCGGGCGATTGAGATGACTCGGGCGGCGTTTGGATTGGATGAAATCGAACAACAAAACTTTGATCCCCAAGGAGAATTAAGCCTTCAAGATATTAAGGAAAATGAACAAACCATTGATAATATCCGCCTCTGGGACGCCCGCCCTCTTTTGCAAACAAATCGTCAACTGCAAGAAATTCGCTTGTATTATGAATTTGCAGATGCTGATGTTGATCGCTATACCCTGCGTACCGAGGATTCTAAAACCGGCAATTCAGCAACTGAACGCCAACAAGTTTTTATAGCGCCCCGGGAAGTGGATTTTAGTTCCGTTCCAAAACAAGCGCAAACCTGGGTCAACCAACACTTAGTTTATACCCATGGTTATGGGTTTACCATGTCACCGGTCAATAAGGTGAGAGAGGGAGGACTGCCCAAATATTACATCAAAGATATTGGTACTGGCGAACAAGAAGAAGCCGGCAATTTAAGAACCTCTAGCCCGCAAATTCGAAACAGTATTCCCATTGGCAAACCGAGAATTTATTACGGGGAACTGACGGATAATTATGTTATGACCCGTACCCAACAGTCGGAATTAGACTTTCCCACTGGGGAAGATAATGCCTATAACACTTATAATGGCAAGGGGGGAATCAACATTGGCAGTTGGTGGCGGCGAGGAATATTCGCCCAATATTGGAAAGATTGGCAAATGCTGTTTACCCAGAATTTTACCTCTGAGACGGCTTTACTGATGCGACGGCATATCAAAGAACGGGTGAACGCGATCGCGCCCTTTTTGCGTTTTGACGGGGATCCCTATTTAGTGAGCGCAGATACCAGTACTTCCCGACTCAATCCTTCTCAAAACTATCTCTATTGGATTATTGATGCCTATACCATCAGCAATCACTATCCCTATTCCGACCCAGGAGATTACGGATTTAACTACATTCGCAATTCCGTCACAGTTGTTGTCAATGCTTACAACGGGGATGTTCAATTTTATATTAACAATCCTGACGATCCCCTAATTCAAGCTTGGGACAAAGCCTTTCCGAATTTACTTAAGCCCTTGTGGGAGATGCCAGTGACGCTTAGGAGTCACATTCGTTATCCGGTGGATTTATTTAAGGTGCAGTCAGAACGGTTCCTCACTTACCACATGACGGATGCCCGAGTGTTCTATAACCAAGAAGACCAATGGCAAATTCCCCGAGAAATCTATGGCAATGAAACCCAAGCCGTGGAACCTTACTATGTGACCATGAAACTGCCCACCGAAGACAGTGAAGAGTTTATTTTACTGCTTCCGTTTACTCCCACCGACCGCAATAATATGATTGCATGGCTAGCGGCGCGATCCGATGGCAAGTTTTATGGAAAACAACTTCTGTATCAATTCCCAAAACAACAGTTAGTCTATGGACCGGAACAAATTGAAGCCTTAATCAATCAAGATCCTGTAATTTCCCAACAAATTTCCCTCTGGAACCGGCAAGGATCGCGGGCGATTCAAGGCAACTTACTAGTGATTCCCATTGAACAATCGTTGTTGTACGTGGAACCGGTGTATCTGGAAGCAGAACGCAATAGTTTGCCAACCTTGACTCGCATCATTGTTGTCTATGAGAATCAAGTGGTCATGGCCAACACCTTAGAAGATGCCATTAACGCGGTTTTCCAACCGGAAGAAACAGAAGAACCGGCCATTATTCGCCCTATTGATGAAATTCCCACTGATCCTGACTTAGAAACCCAAACCAATCCTTCAGAAAATCAGGAAACGCCTTTGGAGAATGAGGCCTCTCCTCCCCTAGAAAACCAACTCCCTCCTTTGGAAACCCCAACAACGCCTTAATTTTGATTCTCTTTTTCTGCCAATTGCAAACAAATTTGCTGATGGACCTCCCGGCTGAGAGGATAAAAATAGGCGAGAATTAAACCGCCAATGAGACTTAACATGGGTAAAGGCGCGATCGCGATCCGAATGGCGAGTAAAGCACTTTCGGGTTGCTGTGGCGACGGTTCTCCCGGAACAGATTCAATAAATCCCGCTAATCCCAACGCTTGACCAACAATAAATAATCCCACTCCTAGTCCCATTTTTTGCAGTAAGACCATAAATCCACTGAAAATGCCTTCCCGTCTTTCGCCAGTTCTCAATTCATCCAATTCAATGACATCAGGAAGCATTGACCAAGGAATCAGATAAGCCACAGAAACTCCCATTCCAGCTAAAACAGCAAGTCCATACATTAAGATAACTTGACCGGGTTGTAATAACATTAACCCAATTTGAGCAATAATCCAAATACTAATCCCCATGCTATAAACGACTTTTTTCTCAAACCGTTTACTCACTTTTACCCAGAAAAATAACATCACTAAAGCAGTTCCTTGAACGGCTAAAGCGGTTTGGATAAAGTCTTGTTCCGATAGCCCCATCCAACTAACAACAAAGTAGGGAAGAATGGAAGCGGTTAACTGTACTGCAAGCCAAGAAAAGAGATAAATTCCGATAATAAATAAAAAGGGACGATTATTCCAAACAATTTTAAGTTTCTCCTGAAATGACATTTCATTGGTTTGCGTTTTCGGTAAAGGAACATCGGAAACCGCAAACGGAGATTGGCGACGATGAAACCATAAACTTATGGCAATCATGGCACTCATAATCGCTAATAAGAAACTCGTTGTTCCCCAGAGAAGGTTCTCTTCCCCAAAAAATTCCACCGCGCTAGAGGTTCCGAAAAGAACGGTTAGAAAACTAAAGAAAAACGTTAACTGTTTCTTGCGAGAAGGAGAAGCAATGGGACGTTTTCCTCTTTCTTGTAAACTTAAACTGCACCAGAAAAGTGCAAATACAGATAAAAGCGCGATCGCGCTTCCTAGCATTAAATATTGTTGCCTAGCATCATCAGCATAAGTGGCTTCCGCAATCCCTGCTAACACTAAAGCAAAAATACTTGCCCCCAGAGAAAACGCAAACCGAAAACTATTCAAACTGGTTCGTTCATCATAATCTTGAGTTAGTTCTGGGGTAAGGGCAATATAAGGTAAATTAACAATGGTATAAGCAAGATGAAATAAAATCCCAATTCCCACATAGTAGCCAAATAATAACCAATTATTAAGCGTTTCATTGCTACTGAATTCGGGAACCAACCATAGTAAAATGAAAATTAGGGCAAACGGGATCGCCCCGAAAAACATCCAAGGGAGTCGTCTGCCCCATTGCGTATTAGCGCGATCGCTGAAAATCCCAATAATCGGATCATTAATGGCATCACTAATGCGACCGATCATCAGAATACTTCCGGCTAATCCTGGTGGCAACCCTGCTACTTGGGTAAAAAAGTACATTAAGAAAAATACCAGCACATTAGCGGTCATTGCCGGACCGAGATCGCCTGCACCATACGCGAGTTTTGTAATCAATTTCAGTTTTCCAGAAGAAGAAGACACCATGAGAATTATATTTAAGTAATAGTAAGTGTTAGGTGAATATTTGTATTTAGATCACATTCAGCCATAGAATAGGAAAAGAACGTGTTAGTACATTCAGTAATCGTTCCTAAATACGATGTTATTTCTTGAGCGTTCACTGTCACGAATTCCCTTATTAATCATGAATGATTCTCACTGTTTAAACTACAACCATCTGCTGACTAAACTCAGCAAATATGCTCGGAACCAATTTAGCGGACGTTTAACCGTTAAAGTTGACAAAATTTCCTCCTGGCGTATCTATTTCAACACCGGTTCCATTATTTGGGCAACTGGGGGAATTCATCCCGTTCGACGGTGGCTGAGACAACTCAAACAATGCGGTTGCGAAATTACAGTTCCCAAAGGCATGACCCAAAAACAATTATTGTCCTCCTATTATGAATGTTGGGATTATTTTGCCCTTGCCAGTTTAATGCAAGATAACCATGTTAACCCAAAACAGGTCAAATCCATTGTTGAGGGAACCATTTCGGAAGTCTTATTTGATCTGGTTCAAACCTTTGCCGAAATTTCTTCTCAAGACATTGATCAGATTCGAATGCTACGGAAGCAAGGAGTCCAACCTTGCCCAAAACAATTGTTGCTGCCAGCTTGGATGTGCCATACCGAAGCCGCTAAACAACGCATTCTGCCGAAGTGGCAAAACTGGGTGGCTGCCGGTTTCAGCAACTACTCTCCAAATCTCGGAATTGTCGCCAATCAAGAAGAATTAAACCGTCAAGGCTGGCATTCCTTAGCCCAATACTTTTACCAGATAGAAAAGACAGAAAAAACCCTACGGGATATTGCTACGCAAAATGACAAAAATCTTTTAATTTTCTTACAAACGATTAGCAGTTACTACCATCAAAATTTGATTCAATTTAAATCAGTACCAGATTTATGGCAAAATCCCGATAATCCGTCCCAGCAACATTCTGGCTTCAATCAAGGGCAATTCACCGGCCCAGTTATTCAAAACAATCCAACCCAAGTATCCAGCAATGTTAAGCAACTCCCGCTATCTATGCCGGTATCAGGATGGCGCCGTTATTCGGGACTAAGCACAACATCTTCTCAGGCGTTGCCATCACAAGAGGGGATTAAAGTGAATGTCATGGAAGCATTAGTGGCGGAAGAAGCAACACGCCAAATCAAGACGCTTCCTCCCAAATGCAGAACTGATATCAATCAGCTAGACGTAGCAACCTATGCCTTAAATCGCTTGCCTCCTTTGTATGCGGCTAGCCAAGAAGGAATTGCCCATCAAACCAAAACCGCCAAGGAAAATCACCAACTAGCGATTAAAACAGAAGTTCAACGAGCAATTGCCATTGTCAGACGGGATCCGCTTCGTCGGTCAACGCGAATTACATCGCGCGATCAGGTCTGAGTCTAATCACTTCCTTATTCTGGATCAACCCAGCGTCCATCTTCTTTAATCAAATTAATTAACTCTTCCACCCCTCTTTCTTCGGGAACGCGCTTAATTTCTTCTCGTCCCCGATACAAGGCAATATAGCCGAGCTGTTTGCCGACATACCCATAGTCAGCGTCTGCCATTTCTCCTGGGCCATTGACAATGCAACCCATGACAGCAATATCTAATCCCGTCAGGTGACTCGTGGCAGCGCGAACTTCTTCTAATACCTCTTCCAGGTTAAACAAGGTACGGCCACAAGAAGGACAAGCCACATATTCCACCATGGTTTTGCGGAGTCCTAAGGACTGGAGGATGCTATAGCAAACGGGAATCTCTTTCTCTGGGGGTTCTGTCAGAGAGACCCGAATGGTATCGCCTATGCCTTCGGCTAATAAGGCGCTAATGCCGGCAGTGGATTTAATGCGTCCGTATTCACCATCTCCGGCTTCAGTAACACCGAGATGGAGGGGATAATCCATCCCCAACTCATCCATGCGTTTTACCATCAGCCGATAAGCAGCCAACATAACCGGCACACGGGACGCTTTGAGGGAAATGACAAGATTATAGAAATCTAGAGATTCACAAATTCTAATAAATTCTAGGGCTGACTCCACCATGCCTTCTGGGGTATCGCCATAGGTAAATAACATCCGTTCGGCGAGAGACCCGTGGTTGACGCCGATGCGCATGGCTTTCCCTTGATCGCGCAAGGAAACCACCAACGGTTCTAAGGTTTCCCGAATCTTTTCGCCAATTTCGTTAAACTCGGCTTCGGTGTATTCGGTGCGATCGGATTTGGGTTTTTCAAAGACATAAAGCCCGGGATTGACCCGCACTTTGTCCACATGCTTAGCCACTTCCAGGGCAATTTTCATGCCGTTATGGTGAACGTCGGCCACCAGCGGCACAGGTTTATAGGTTTCTTCGAGACGGGTTTTAATTTGCGCTAGGGCTTTGGCATGGGCCATACTAGGGACGGTAACGCGGACAATTTCCGACCCCTCTTGATGAAGGCGGCGAATGCCATCCACAGCCCCTTCGACATCGAGGGTATCCTCGTTAATCATGGATTGGACAACCACTGGATAGCCGCCGCCAATGGTAACATCGCCAACCGGAACGGGACGGGTTTTACGTCGGTGAATGGCCGTATCAAAAGCAGCTTCAGGGTTTTCGGAAGCGGTTTGAGGATTGGGTAATGTTTGCATGGCTAAATTACTCGTTGCTAACAGTTGATGAAGACGATAGCGCAGGTTGTAAACCCAGTTGATCCATGAGACGCTCAACGTCAAAATGTTGAGTCATCAACTCTTGGATCAATTGCACTTTAATAGGTTCTTGAATCCGAACTTGTTGAAAGGTTCGTTCTGCAATCTCTACTGTGGTTAGGGTATCAAATTCCACCGAAAGGATTGGAATTTCTAAGGTTTCGGCGCGGGACAAAATAAAGTCTTGCGGGGGAACATGGCCGGTTAAAATTAGACAATGAGCTGATGTTTCCAGAGCCGCTAGTTGCAAATCGCTGCGATCGCCGCCGGTAACCACTGCTAAATTTTTCCCTTTGCGAAAATACTTCAGTGCCGAGTTCACATTCATGGCACCAATGGTTAACCGTTCCACCATTAAGTCTAACCGATCGCGGCGACATAAGACGTTTGCCTGCAACTGGTTGCTCAACTCCCGGACACTCACACTTTGCAAAAGGGCATTTTGGGGAATTGAACCTAAAAGCGGGACGCCTTGTTTTTCTAAAAACGGTTGCATGATTTCGTTGATTTCCGTTTCCGCATCGGGAGGAACATCATTAACCACCACGCCGATTAGATGATCCCCAAGCTGTTTTTGTGCCGCTAACACTTGATCCGCTAGTAATAATGAGCGATAGCGAACCACCAGTAGAATCGGGGCATCTAAGGTTTCTGCCATCTGTGGGGTGGAAAGGCCAAATAAACTGCCCTCTGCTAAACTGGGAGGCGCTTCGATGAGGCGCAATTCACTGTCTAATTGCTGAATATGGTCTTTCAGGGCTTGGGAGCAATCTTGCGGGGTGGACGCTTGGAGCGCTGCTTCTATGCTCTGGCGAGATAAATTCACCAAGGGGTTCCCCACCTGTTGAGGGGACAAGTCCAAGGCTTGGGCAATAAATTGCACATCCTCCTCTACGGTTTCCGTTGTTTGTTGATGGAAATAGTTGCCTACTGGCTTGCTGTAACTCAGGGTCAGCCCCTGATTTTTGAACTGGTAAGCCGCTCCTAAAATGGTGGCCGACTTCCCACTAAAGGCTTCTACAGAAGCAATAATCAGAGATTTGGCAGATTTCGCCACACCCATTACTCCTTGTCCCTAATTGAGGTGAAATTTAAGACCATTTGCCGAACTTCCTTACAAAATCGGTCTCTGGATGTGATTGTAACAAAATTGGCGAATGCTTCTCGGAAATCGCCTTATCCTGGAGTGAAATCCCTTCTCTGAGACGAGAGGCTTCGATTCCTTACTGGTTTTTCCAAGCAAACTGCCGCATCTTTGCTAAAATGCCAAAACCTAGGCGCGTCAACAATTGTTATGGTCAAGATTAACGAAAATTACCTCAAACTGAAAGCGGGTTACTTATTTCCCGAAATTACCCGTCGCGTTAACAGCTTTGCGGAAGCCAATCCCCATGCCGATATTATTAAACTGGGCATTGGCGATGTTACCGAACCGCTTCCCCAAGCTTGCTGCGATGCCATGGCCAAGGCTGTGGATGAAATGCGCGATCGCGCCACATTTGCCGGTTATGGTCCCGAGCAGGGGTATCCTTGGTTAAGAGAGAAAATCGCCAGTCACGACTATCAAAGCCGCGGCTGCGACATTGACGCCTCCGAAATTTTTATTTCCGATGGGTCCAAATGCGATACGGGCAATATCTTAGATATTCTGGGAGATGATAACAAAATTGCCGTCACTGACCCGGTTTATCCCGTTTATGTGGATACCAATGTTATGGCCGGACACACGGGGCCGCCGGATGAAGAAGGCAAATATCAGGGATTAGTTTATCTTCCCATTACAGCGGAAAATCACTTTACCGCCAAAATTCCCACGGATCAAAATCTGGATTTAATTTATTTGTGCTTCCCCAATAATCCCACCGGTGCTGTCGCCACGAAAGACCATCTGCAACAGTGGGTGGATTATGCCAAATCCGTGGATGCTCTAATTTTGTTTGATGCGGCTTATGAAGCCTTTATCACCGATGACAGTATTCCCCATTCTATTTTTGAAATGGAAGGGGCAAAAGACTGCGCCATCGAGTTTCGGTCTTTCTCCAAAAACGCCGGTTTTACCGGAACCCGTTGCGCCTTTACTGTAATTCCCAAAACTCTAACAGCCAAAGCCTCTGACGGATCCGAAGTTCAACTGTGGCAACTGTGGAATCGCCGCCACTCCACCAAATTCAATGGCGTTTCCTACATTGTCCAACGCGGGGCAGAAGCGGTTTATTCCGAACAAGGGCAACGGGAAGTCAAGGCTTTGATTAATTTCTATTTAGAAAATGCCCAAATTATTCGGGAAAAATTAACCGCTGCCGGATTAACCGTTTATGGCGGCGTTCATGCCCCCTACATTTGGGTGCAAGCCCCAGAAGGCTTTTCCAGTTGGGATTTATTTGATAAGCTGCTGTATTCCGGTCACATTGTGGGAACTCCCGGTTCCGGCTTTGGTGTCGCCGGCGAAGGCTATTTCCGGATTTCGGCGTTTAACAGTCGGGAAAATGTCAATGAGGCGATGAAACGCATTACAGAAAATTTGAAAGTTTAAGTTCCTCAGTCTTTCTCGACTTTCACCCCCATTTTTGGGGATGGTTTGAGTTATTTTATTGTGCCTGTTTGAAGTATTGCTTATGACGCAATCGCCTTCTCCCAAACCGCCTCAAATCAAAGGATTAGCAAGCGCCCTCAACTATATTGAACGCTTGGGCAACCGCTTGCCGGATCCGGTTACCCTATTTGCCCTCCTTGCGCTGCTAACCATTTTTGCCAGCGCGATCGCGTCCTGGGCGGATGTTTCTGTGGTCAATCCTGCCAAGGAAGAAACGGTGGAAGCTGTTTCACTACTCACCGGAGATGGCCTGCGGCGGATTGTTAGCGAAGCGGTAGCCAATTTTGTGGAATTTCCCCCGTTAGGAACGGTTTTAGTGGCATTATTAGGGGTCGGTGTGGCCGAACATAGCGGGTTGCTCTCAACGGCCCTGCGACGATTGGTCCTCATTGCCCCGGCAAGATTTGCCTCTCCCATGGTAGTTTTTGCCGGGGTTCTCTCCAATTTAGCCGCCGATGCCGGGTATGTTATTCTCGTTCCTTTGGCAGCGGTCGTCTTTCGCGTCTTTCGACGCCATCCCATTGCCGGATTGGTCGCTGGATTTGCTGGGGTTGCCGGCGGGTTTAGCGCCAATTTGATTATTAACCCCCTAGATCCCTTGCTAGCCGGGTTATCCCAAAGTGCTGCCCAATTGATTCGTGAAGAGTATACGGTCAATGCCATGGCCAATTATTACTTCATGGCAGTTTCGACGGGGTTAATTACAGTTCTGGGTTGGTACATCACCGATTATATTATTGAACCCCGATTGGGAATCTACAACCATGAGGAACAAGAAACCAGCCAACCGGAACAATTAACGGTTGCCCAACGCAAAGGCTTACGGTGGGCGGCTTATGCCCTGCTTGCTTATTTGGTTTGTCTTGGGCTGTTAACGCTTCCCCCAGAGGCAGTCTTGCGCGATCCCGAAACCTCAGAACTCATTAAATCGATTTCTTCCCCGTTCATGGAAGGAATTGTCTTTCTGGTGGCATTGGGATTCTTCTTTCCCGGCGTTGCTTATGGCATTGTTGCCGGAACCATCCGCAGCGATCGCGATGTGGCCAATACTATGTCCCAAGCCATGAGTTCCTTAAGATACTACCTGGTACTCGCCTTTATTGCCGCCCAGTTTATTGCCTATTTTGAGTGGAGCAATTTGGGCATTATTTTTGCCATTAGCGGGGCTAAGTTTTTACAAGCAACTGGCATTGAAGGATGGCCGGCATTATTCTTATTTCTGGTCTTTAGCATTATTTTAAATCTGTTTATTGGGTCAGCATCAGCGAAATGGGCAGTGCTGGCACCAATTTTTGTTCCCATGCTAGCCCTCATTGGCTATTCCCCGGAAGCCATTCAAGCCCTGTATCGGATTGGCGATTCCAGCACCAATATTATTACGCCCCTGATGCCCTATTTTCCTGTGGTGCTCGCCTTTGGCCAACAATATGACAGCCAACTGGGGATTGGCCGCTTAATTGCCCTGATGTTGCCCTATACCATTATCTTTTTACTGAGTTGGCTTGCTTTATTTTTTGTCTGGATCGTTTTGGAACTGCCGTTGGGTCCCAATGCGCCCATTTACTTGCCTTCTAATTGACCGTAGATTCAATGAACTCGCGAAAGCGAATGATATCTTGATGCGGATCGGCAACCGTCACTTCCACTTCCACGCGATCGCCGAGTTGGACATTGGTCTGGAAGCGATGGGGCAATTCCAATCCCAAATCTTCCAATAAAATAATCCCCAAATTATCTTCTTCTCGCAACCAACGCAAAACTAGGGCATTCCACCGTTGGTTGCCATGACGCCGCAAAAATTCCAATGCCCAGTAACGCTTGGTCTGTCGTTCTACTAACGTCGCTTCATAGGTAGCAGCGGCCGCGCTATAAGCAATTTCTTGAACTTCCTCATGGGAAAAGGGACAAGCATCCCCACGTAAATAGGCTTTCAATTGAAAATGAGACAACAAATCCACGTAACGGCGGATCGGCGAGGTAACTTGGGTATAAACATTTAACCCCAATCCCGCATGACGGCCTGGGGTGGTCCCCATTTCACTGCGCGGCATGCAGCCTCGCATAGCACAGTGACGCACGGGTCCGGCAGGCAATTGCAACAGTTCTTCATCAGGCGGGAGTTCCGGTTGGGGCTGAGACCGAAACGGCAGGGGAATGCCTTTTTCCTGGGCAAAGCGTCCGGCAGCTTCTCCGGCAAGAATCATCATTTCCGCCACTAATTCCCGTGCTGGAGAATCATCTAGCAGTTCAATCTCAATTTCTTCGTTGGCATCCACCGTAATCACGGCTTCCGGCAGCCGAATATTAATCGATCCTTGGGCCTGCCGCCATTGATACCGTGTTTGCGCCCATTGCGCCAATTGTGCAATTTCCGGTTCAGCGGTGACGCCCAACTCCAGCATTTCGTCCACATCGTCGTAGGTTAGGCGATAAGTGGGCTTCACGAGGCTGGCGCTGATGGTATAGTCGGCAATTTCGCCATTGTTGTCGAGAATAACCCCAAAGCTAACCGCAGGAGAAACCTGCCCTTGCACCAAACTCATGGGCCCCGTGGCCAGTTCCGGGGGAAACATAGAAATCATCCCGGTAGGCAAATATAAACTGGTGCTTCGCCGCCGCGCTTCTTGATCCAGTTCGTCTTCCGGTTGCACCAAACGGGTGGGATCGGCAATATGAATCCAGATTTGCTGCCGTCCATCGGGCAGGGTTTCAATGCTAATCCCATCATCGATTTCTTTGGTGCTTTCGTCGTCAATGGTATAAACCTTATGATGCGTTAAATCCAATCGATTGCCATCCGCATCATCAGGCGGAGACTCCACATATTGTTGCGCCACATCTAACACCTTTTTCGGGAACTGTTTGGGATAGGAACTCCGCCGGAGGGAAAGATTTTCATGACGGCTCCATACCCCTAAATCGACCAGTAATGTGAAGGCGGCATCAGGTGTTTGTTCCCGTCCTACTTCTGCGAGGGTTTCTTGGGCCAGCCGAACTTCCTGTTCCGGTTGGAGAACATAGCGTTCTAAGGCATCAAACCGAGCGCGATCGCTGTTTTGCCATTCAATAGACTCTCCAGCTAAGGCCCGTTTGACGCGATCCATAAATTCAGCTTTTTCTTGATTGCGTTGTTTTTCAACTTCAATTTGGTGTTTGATTTCCGCTACCTGAGATGGCGATCGCGGTTCAAAAATCTCCCCTTTCTGTTTAAAATAAATTTTATCCTCAGCTAATAAGGAATAGGCGGCATAACAAGCAACGGGACTTTGATCAGAAAACAACACTTCCGCCATTTGCTTAGGGGTCGCGGTTTCTCCATCTTCGACCAATAATTCCCAAGCCACTTCCAAACTTGACGGGTCTAAATAGGCTTCCGCTTCCTGCAAAAAAGCAGGAATATCTTCCCGGCGTTTGGGGTCGCCTCTCACTTCATATTCCACCTGTCGCCGGTGCAAGGTGTGAGACTGACCCCATTGATCGACAACAATCCAATGCTTCCTGCCTTCCGGTCGTTCTGCAACCGCAAGGCGACGCTCTCCTTGAGCTTTAAATTCGATTAGCGTTCCCTTTTCCACCAGTTTACGGTTGTAGCTTGTTTGACGACTTGCTTTCTAGTTTAACTCTTGTTTCGGGCCAATAAACATCCCTTTTTTCTAACTGGTGGTTGCCAAATATTTAGCTTTCTGCGTCAACATAGGGAAGCAATGCCAGAATACGGGCGTGGTTAATTGTCCGTGTCAGGTCTCGTTGTTGTCTCGCCGTTAATCCGGTAATGCGACGAGGAAGAATTTTCCCTCGTTCGGTGATAAATTTGCGCAAGAGTTCCACATCTTTATAGTCGATGGGGTCTCCCGGTTTAATTGGTGATAAGCGCTTGCGATAGTAAGCCATAGGTTTTATTTTCTCTCAACGTACTACTTCGTCTCTTTATGAACCGTATGTCGGTTGCAGTAGGGACAATATTTCTTAAATTCAATACGTCCCGAATGATTGCGACGGTTTTTCTCGGTCGTGTAACGCGATACACCTTTTTTGCGTTTATCGGGATTGGTGCGACACTCAGTGCATTCGAGCGTCGTAATAATGCGGACACCCTTTTTGCTTGCCATAGTTGGGGATTACAGTAATGGTTAGCTAAATGAATAAAGATAATACAACCTGCTATTGTCTCATACGATCCATCAGATCATCAACCCAACGGCGAATCCGCAGATCTAATGAATACCCCCGGCGACTGGGAACAATTATGGTATCGAAAAATCGATCATGAATGGCTTGTTGATGTTCTTCATCCCCAATGGCAACCACTAAATCCACAAGCAGGGGAGACACTAAAAGCGCAATGGAGAGAAAATTGGGAAATCCATACTGTAATCCCACTAGCCCTAAAAAGGCAATAAGACTAACGGCTCCCTCACGCTTAATTAATACGGTAACATCAGGAAGCCGTCCCCGTCTGCCATCAATAATTTCAATATCAAATGCCCAACGCCCCAAACTCTGGCCCTTAAATCGCGAGACGGCAAACACGCGCAACCCCAACCAAGCAGCAACAAACATAATTAATTGCAAAAAGGGGATTCCCACCAACGCACTAATGAACCAAGCGGTGACAAAATCAACAATAAAGGCATAGATGCGGCGTTGAATGGGAACCCGGGGATAATGGCGGGGAAAAGGTTCTTTGGACATGAGTGCAGTTGTCTTTTCCATTAATCAAACATGGCTCGCTCACTCAAACTATTTTTGATCAAAGTCTGAGTCCTCTTGTTCTGGGGAAGCATTCATTTCACTCCGAAACCCTCGCAGGGCTTTGCCGACAGAATTGCCCATTTCCGGCAATTTTTTGGGTCCAAATATTAAAATGGCAACCCCCAAAATCACCGTTACTTCTAGCCAACCGATACCAAACATATTGCCTCGATGGATTAAATCTTTTTTACAGACAGATTCACGGGGAATCATTTTCAGTATATCTTGAGATCAAGCTGTTTTTCGTGAGTGATTATGCTAGATACATCATCGTCGTTGCGTTCCCAACAACATCCCTTGATCCGGGCTTTGGCCGATACCATTGACTCGGTTTGGCAGGAACAACTGGACTTATCGCCTTATCATCTGCCAGAAGATTTGGGATATATTGAAGGGCGATTGGAAGGGGATAAGCTGACCATTGAAAATCGCTGTTACCAGACCGCAACGTTGCGGAAACTGCACCTGGAATTAGCGAAAGTGGGGAACAATTTAGATATTCTTCATTGTGTTATGTTTCCGCGACCGGAATATGATTTGCCCATTTTTGGCTGTGATTTAGTAGGGGGACGGGGTCAAATCAGCGCCGCGATCGCGGATTTATCTCCCGTTACCCCAGAAGGAAATTTACCTGCGGCCTATTATCAAGCTTTATCGCAACTGCCGGAACTTAATTTTTCCCAGCCCCGCGATTTACCGGATTGGGGAACAATTTTTTCTGAGTTTTGCTTGTTTATTCGGCCAGAAACGTCTCAAGAAGAAGACCAATTTCTAGGGCGAGTGCGAGAGTTTTTACATCTCCATTGTCAGCAAGCCCAACAGGCAGAAACAGTTTCTAGCCGGCAAAAAAACCTGAATTTAGCGGGACAACAGAACTATTGCAGGCAACAACAAAAAAATGATAAAACGCGCCGTGTCTTAGAAAAAGCTTTTGGTGCGGAATGGGCCAATCGGTATATGAATACTGTCCTATTTGATTTTCCCGCTTCTCCTAATTAACAGCCCATATTCTCAATTATCGGAGAAATTCGAATTCTACGTATTAGCAGCGACCCCCTCTTATGCAACAATGGTAAAGCTGTTTTAACAAGAAACAGTCTGGGTTGGCTGATTTGGCAACCCTTTCCTGATTAAAAAAAAACACTGATTTAGAAGTAAGATAATAAGCAAGTAAGTTATATGAAACCCGGCGATCGCGTTCGTGTTACTGAATCCGTTGTTGTCTATCACCATCCTCGCCATAAAAAAGAACCCTTTGATATTAAGGGAATGGAGGGAACCATCCAAGAAATTGTTACGCAGTGGCGAGGTCGGCCTGTCAGTGCCAATCTTCCGGTGAAGGTAAAATTTGAAAAAAAATTTACAGCCCACTTGCGGGAAGACGAAGTGCAAGTCATTGAGGAAAGCGATGCTTCTGAATCCTCGTCTTAAAGGAAAATGGCTGCTCAAGTTGCTCAGATTTTAATTTATCCCATTAAATCCTTAGATGGAGTACTGTGTCATAGCGCCTCTGTGATTTCTCCAGGGACGTTGGAATTTGATCGCAGATAGGCGATTGTGGACAGCAAAGGCAAGTATGTCAACGGCAAACGCTATGCCCAAGTTCATCAATTGCGTTGTCGATTTGATTTAGCAACCCTAACCGTTCCCCTCTCCTCTCCAGGAGACACTCAGGCGGTTCCGTTCAATTTAGCCGTCCAAAGGAAAGAAATTAATCAATGGTTCCTTAATTGACACCATGCACCTTATTGGTAAACTTTCTCCTTACGCTTGGCATTCTCTAATCCTTCCCAGCATAGATATATTGACGTTTCTTGCTTGGGGAACTTTATTATTGAAATATTGGTTAAGCGGTCAAATCAAATTACTGATTCATCCCAACTATATTGGTTTAGTCGTTGTTACCGGTTTTGCGTTACTATTACTCGGATTTTTTAAACTGTTCCAACTTTATCAAACTCAACAAAAACGGGTCAAATCAAACCCTAAGATTGTTCAACATGTTACTCTTTTGCCATCAGGATGGAGCAGCTTATTCCTATTAGGAACTGCCCTTTTAGGATTTTTGATTCCGCCAACAATTTTAAGCAGCGAAACAGCACTGCAACGCGGGGTGAGAGAATCTCTTCCTTTAACACAAACGCAGCCGGAAGCCTTTCAAGTCACTGTGGAACCAGAACAACGTTCCCTGATTGATTGGATTAAAACCCTAAATGCTTATCCGGAACCCGATACTTATCAAGGACAACCTGTTAACGTAGAAGGGTTTGTTATTAAAATTGATCAACTTTCTGGTTCCTATTTTTTACTGGCAAAATTTATAATTACGTGCTGTGCCATTGATGCTTATCCCGTTGCCCTTCCGGTAAAACTCGATAAGACAAATCAAACTTATCCAGCAGACACTTGGTTAAAAATTGAGGGAGAAATGATGACAGATACGCTACCCCTCCAAGGAATTGATTATCAAGCGGATCGATCAATTCGCCAAAGTGTCATCCATGCCAAAAAAATAACTAAAATTCCTACTCCTAGCAATCCCTATGGCTATTAGTCGCAAACTGAAACCGATTGATCGCTTGTCTATTTTGGTCATTATTATTCTTAGTTTTTTATTAATGGGATTAATCTGGGGAGAAAAGGTATGTGATAGCAATTGCTGGTTTCAAGCGAAAGCAAGCGTTAAAACATTTAGCTGGGAAGGCAAAGCAGTGAGTGCTAATGATCGCGCTTTTATTCTGACCTTTAGTCGTCCCATGGATCGAGAAAGTGTGGAAAACAACTTCAAAATTCAACCGGAATTGCCCGGAAAATTTAGTTGGGCAGGGCGGCGAATGGCTTACACTTTAGAAACACCGGCCCCTTATGGCACTGACTATGAACTAACGATTAAGGGGGGCAAAGAACGGTTGGGAAGTGAAATGCAGCCGTTTCAAGAAACCTTTCGAACGCGCGATCGCGCCTTTGTTTATTTAGGGGTTCAAGGGCAAGAAAAAGGCCGCTTAATCTTATACAATTTGACCCAACAAAAAAAAGAAATTCTCACTCCTCCTCATTTAGTGGTACATGAATTTGTCAGTTATCCCGAGCGCGATCGGATTTTATTGGCAGCTAGTCCTCAAGAAACTTGGAAACAGGGAAAACGGGATAAAAAACTTTATACTGTTACTACCGGCAGCAATCAAGAAAAAGCGCCGCCGGGAAAAATTGAACTCATTTTAGATAATCAAACCTATCAAATTTTAGAGTTTGAACTGTCCCCAGACGGCAAAAAAATTGTGGTAAGACGGGCGAAATCAGACAACCTAGCCAAAACGAGTCTCTGGCTGCTTGAACCGGAACAGCCCGCCCAACGCCTCAACCGGACACAAGGGGGAGAATTTATGATTCTGCCTGATAGTGAAAGTTTAGTTATTGCTCAAGGTCAAGGGGTTGCCCTCATTCCCCTAGAAAAAGAGAGCGACCCTTCCAATTTTCTACCCGAATACGGTCAAGTTTTAACCTTCTCTCGGGACGGCAGCAAAGCCGCCATGGTTAACTTTAATACCCAAGACCCTGAAAAACAATATACCCGTTCCCTGGTTTTAGTGACTAACCAAGGGATAGAAAAAAATTTGCTCAATACTGAAGGTTCGATTCTCAGTTGTGAATTTACTCCCACTGCCAGCCACTTATACTGCTTATTGACTGAAGTGCTCAACGGAGAACAATACCGAGAACAACCCTATTTAATCAGCATCAATCTAGAAACCGCAGAAATTACCCCTTTACTCACCCTGCCTGAATACAGAGATTTGGCAATGAGTCTGTCTCCTGATGGATTGGGTTTACTGTTCGATCAGGCGATGACGGTTAGCAATAACGGAAATCCAACGCCCACCTTACGTAGCGATGCCGGAGAAGCCATTATTGGCAGCAGCTTATGGCTATTGGTTCCTACCCCTAATCTCGCCGAATCTCCAACGACACAACCCGAACTTAAAGAATTGCCCATAGCAGGACTAAATCCTCTCTGGTTACCGTGACAACAGAAGAACTGTCCTGTAACATCAAGAAAAAAGGAACAAGGTTTCTTATTTTAGACAATAAGACCCCTCATTTTTGATTGACCCATGCCGGATACAAAAGTTTCTTCTTGGTTAAGTTGTGTAACTTATCCCTTAGGCTGCTATCTCCTCCTCCCCACTTATTTTGGCAAACTAGAAATTATCGGACGGGAAAATATCCCTCGCAAAGGGCCTGTTTTGCTGGCACCAACTCATCGTTCCCGTTGGGATGCCTTAATTGTTCCCTACACAGCAGGGCGTTGGAAAACGGGGCGAGACCTACGGTATATGGTTTCTGAAAATGAGATGCGGGGATTGCAGGGTTGGTTTATCAGTCGCATGGGAGGCTTTCCGGTTGATCCGCAACATCCTGGGTTAAGCAGTATCCGTCAAAGCATTAGTGTCTTATCCCAGGGAGAAATGCTGGTGATTTTTCCAGAAGGGGATATCTATCGCGACCAACCGGTGCAACCCCTCAAAGCGGGAATTGGTCGTATTGCCTTAAAAGCGCAGTCGCAACGAGAGGTGAAAGAAAGCGTCAAAATTGTGCCCATGAGTATTCATTATTCCCAAGCTTATCCCAATTGGGGCACCCAGGTGAAAGTGAAAGTGGGGTCTACCTTGGATGTTACCGACTATGAATTGGGTTCCATGAAAAAGAACGCGCAATGGTTAATCAGTGATTTAGAACAAGCGTTAAACGATTTCTATGAGCATGATCAACTGGCAAAAACGCGATTTTCTTCTCAGCCGTCATGGGGAACAGGCAAGGGAAAACAGCAACAATCTGCTTCTGCCCAAGGATGGCACTGAATAAATCGTAAGGGAATCCAAGGCTAATAATTATCGCTTTCCAAGCCTAAAGTAGGCGCTTCCCCCCTCCAGCATTGAGGAGAGAGGAAACTCAAGATCATAATTAACTATTGGCTTTTACACACTTTTCCACTAAGGCCTTAACGGCATCCGCATCTTTCCAACCGAGAATTTCGGTTTCTTTCTTTTCTAGGCGTTTGTAAGTGGCAAAAAACTCAGAAATTTCCTCTAGTCGATGGGAGGCAACTTGCTGAAGCGATTTCACTTCTTTAAACCGGGGATCTTCATCGGGAACGCAAAGCAGTTTTTCATCGCGATCGCCGTCATCGATCATTTCTAACATCCCAATGGCACGAGCAGTAATGACACAACCGGGGAAGGTGGGCTCATCCATAATAATCATGCCATCAAGGGGATCGCCATCATCGGCTAGGGTGTTGGGAACAAACCCATAGTCATAAGGATAGTGAACAGAAGAATACAACACGCGATCAAGGGCAAACGCGTTCATATCTTTGTCATATTCATATTTATTTTTGCTGCCGCCGGCAATTTCAATGAGAATGTTGATTAAACCGGGTTCAGGCTGTGCGGGAATGCGGGATACATCAATCATTATTATCTCCTTGAGAATACAAACACTTTCAACAGGGGACAGATAACCATCCCTATCAAACACTCCATCTTATCGCCCGCCTGACCAAAACTTAAGGGGAAAGTTGTTAAGCCTCTGCATCAACGCCTAAGCCTCTCCATTGAGCTGCCAAGCAATATGGCAACTTAGGACTCAGTTGGAAGAAGCTGAGTTTTTAGTTACTAGTTTATTGAGCACTGAGAACTTTCTGTCTCATGAATCATTCCTGACTGCTATAGAAAATTTCATAAGCTGATCATACCTTGCTTTCGTTTAGCGAGTTTTTTTATTTAGTTGTGAGAACAAGTTAATTTGATTGGGATGAAATTAAAATATTCCGTTTCGAATCGCCTAAATAAACGGCGGATTTCTGATTAAAAGGAACTAATTTCCATTGCTCATGCAATTGTTGCACCAATTGATCCTGTTGGTTGCGAAACGTTTCAATATTGCCGTTTTGGTTGAGAATTGAAAAATAAACTAAGCCGTGGCGTTCGGTAGGAATGACGCCTGCTAGAGTACTGACCTTCCATAAAGTTCCGGTTTTTACCGTAATGCCTTCGGGAAGCGCGCGATCGCGCACTGTTCCCTTTTCAATTCCAGTTACCGGAAAAATTTCAGCAATGCTTTTGCCGTGTTTCTCTAATTTTTCATGAATCGCCTTTAACATCTGAACAACAGCACGGGGAGAAAGTTGATTATCAACCCCTAATCCCGAACCGTTCCTTAATTGAATTTCTTTAGACGGAAAATCAGCAGTTTTGGCAACAATGGTTTCTACTTTTTTCGCACCACCGACTAATTTTGCCAATAATTCTGCTATTTTATTATTACTATAAATATTCATTTGTTGCAAAATCGTTGTTAGGGGAGGGGATTGATGACGAATGATAGTTGTTGCGTTCTTTAAACTTTCATCATGTTTTTTGACAATCGCGTTTCCCGCAATTGTAATCTCAGGACGAGGGGTTTCTGGGGGCAGTTGTTGATATTGTCGGCGAATGGGCGGGGACCATGATTCATGATGCAGTGCTTGTGCCAGGTAACGAGAAACCGTTTCCCCCTCTTGTTGGTAATTCATAAAAAAATTGCCAGTAATAATTAAATCGCCGCTGATTTTCTGAATGCCCGCTTCATGGAGCGTATTGGCAAGCGCGATCGCTTCTTCCCAGACAAAAAACGGATCGCCGCCCCCTTCTATAACTAAATCTCCTTGCAAAACCCCATTTTTGATTGCACCTGTTCTCTTAACAAGGGTTTCAAACTGATGATTTGCCCCATAAACTTCAAGGGCAGCTAGGCTAGTCGCAATTTTGGTTAAAGAGGCGGCAGAATGGAGACGCTTTCCTTGATGTTGGCCAAAGATCCACCAATCTGAGGCTAACCAAACCCCTTGGGAAGGAACCGCCATTCCCAAGGCAGATAATTGTTGCAAATAGTTGGGAACTATCTCCTCAATCATTGCTTTGGGCGGATGAGGGCGCGAAAATAGCGCTAACTCCTCCCAGGCTAATGTTTGAACAGGCTTTAGCGGCGGTGCCTTATCTTGCCAAGAAGTGAATAATCCAACCCAAAAACTGAAGCTAATTACATCAAACATAATTGGAAATTACTGCCTAACCCCAAAACCAAAAAATCTCAATTCCCTAGAAAACCCTACTAGTCAGTTGGGCCAACAACCTGTAATCTATCTTAAAGAGACACTGTAAATTGTTTTTCACTTAAAATTTAACTGTTTAGTTTTAATTTTTGTCCAAAATGGGGTTATTAGACCCCTTTAACGCTTATACTAATTTGATTTATGGGATCGACTCGCGCAAAAATTGCAGTTGACGCTATGGGAGGCGACCACGCCCCCGGCGAAATTATTACAGGGGCTATCCGAGCCACAGAAGAGCTTGAGGTGGATGTGCTGTTGGTTGGGGATCCTGAACAAATTCAGCCTCATTTGGCATCTTCAGGCAATGAAAACCATCCCCATGTGGAAATTGTGCCTTCCGAGGGCGTGATTGCTATGGATGAAGAACCCATGACAGGACTAAAACGAAAACGCAAAGCCTCAATTAATGTGGCAATGGACATGGTCAAAGCCGAACGCGCAGAAGCAGTTGTTTCTGCAGGACATTCCGGTGCAGCCATGGCAGCGGCTTTGTTGCGATTGGGACGATTGAAAGGCATTGATCGCCCCGCCATTGGCGCCATTTTACCCACCCTGATTGCAGGAAAATCCGTGATTATCCTTGATGCCGGGGCTATGGTAGACTGTCGCGCCAAATATCTCGAACAGTTTGGGATGATGGGGACAGTGTATAGTAGGTATGTCTTGGGAAATACGGAACCTAAGGTGGGCTTGCTCAATATTGGGGAAGAACCCTCAAAGGGAAATGAAGCCTCGATTCGAGCTCATCAATTGATGGCAGCCAACCCCCAGATTCCATTTGTCGGCAATGCTGAAGGGCGAGATGTCCTGTCCGGAAAATTTGACGTCATTGTTTGTGATGGCTTTGTGGGGAATGTCATTCTTAAATTTTCCGAAGCAATGGGAGAAGTCTTGCTCAATATCTTGAAAGAAGAACTTCCCCAAGGCTTACATGGACAAATTGGAAGCGCCCTGCTCAAGCCAAACTTAAGACGCATTAAGCAACGCGTTGATCATGCCGAACATGGCGGGGCGTTATTATTAGGGGTTGATGGAATCTCCATTATTAGTCATGGCAGTTCTCAAGCGCCTTCGATCTACAATGCCATTCGCTTAGCTAAAGATGCGATCGATGAACAGGTTTTAGCTCGTCTTCGTTCTTACAGTGTGGGGACAACGCAAATGGAAGTGGATTCAACAGTGAGTGGAAACCCACCCCAAGGATAAAGGAGAAGCATGAGGAACGGATTATATTCAGCAGGTATTACCATTACGGGAAGCGGCTCAGCAACCCCCTCTGGTCGCTTGAGCAATGAAGATTTAACCCAGATGGTAGAAACGTCTGATGAGTGGATTACCACCCGCACTGGCATTAAACAACGTTGTGTGGCTGCCCCTGGGGAATCTTTGGTGGATATTGGCACCCAAGCTAGTCAAAGCGCTCTAGAAATGGCAAATGTTCACCCAGAACAACTGGATTTAGTCATCCTAGCAACCTCCACGCCAGATGATTTATTTGGCAGTGCTGTGAGCATTCAGACAGCGTTGGGCGCAAAAAAGGCAGTGGCATTCGATTTAACCGCAGCTTGTTCCGGCTTTCTGTTTGGTTTGGTTAATGCTGCTCAATTTATTCGCACCGGTATGTATCAAAAAATATTGCTGGTGGGAGCGGATTTGTTGTCCCGTTGGGTTGATTGGTCCGATCGCAGCACCTGCATTTTGTTTGGCGATGGCGCTGGGGCTGTGGTCATAGAAGCAACGGATCCTCAGCGCGATGCCCTTTTAGGATTTGAACTCTGTAGCGATGGCCAGTTGAGTCATACCCTGACCTTATCCCACCAAGGCGACTCTCGCACGCTGCTTGATTCCGTTCAAGTCAGTCAGGGAAATTATCAGCCGATCCATATGAAAGGCAAAGAAGTCTATCGCTTTGCAGTGGAAAAAGTGCCGGAAGTCATCTCTAAAGCCCTATTTCATGCTGAGTTGACATCCCAGCAAGTGGACTGGCTATTGTTGCATCAGGCTAACCAACGCATTATGGATGCTGTCGCCCAACGCTTAAATCTGCCTCAAGAAAGCGTAATTAGCAATTTGGCCAGCTATGGCAATACCTCTGCCGCGTCGATTCCGTTAGCCCTTGATGAAGCCATGCGAGCCAGTCAATTGAATGCCGGTGAGATTATTGCTATCTCAGGCTTTGGCGCTGGCCTAACTTGGGGAGCCGCGATCGTACAATGGCAAATTGTGTAAAGACGTATTAGCCTACGCTGTAAGCAAGGATTGTCAATAACAAACCACAAATGAGTAAATTTGCCTTTGTTTTTCCTGGACAAGGATCCCAAACGGTGGGAATGGAAACCGATTTAGCTGACACTGCCTTTGGGAAAGAAAAATTTCAACAAGCTGAGAAGATTCTTGGCTGGTCAGTATTAAACGTTTGTCGTCAAGACGAAGAAAATCTCTCCCGTACGCTTTATACCCAACCCTGTCTCTATGTCATCGAGTGTATTCTCACTGATTTATTAATTGAACAAGGGGGCTATTTCCCTCAATATGTTGCTGGCCATAGTTTAGGAGAATACAGTGCTTTGTATGCGGCGCGGGTCTTCGGGTTTGAAGCCGGATTAAGATTGGTTCAAAAACGAGCGGAACTAATGGATGCAGCTGCCGGGGGCAAAATGGTTGCCCTAATGAAATTCGATCGCGCCCAATTGGATGAAGCCCTTGAGAAAAACAGCGATGTGGTGCTTGCCAATGATAATAGCCTCCAACAAGGGGTTATTTCTGGGGCACCCGAAGCAGTGGATGCTGTGCTTTCGGAGGTGAAAGCAAAACGAGCGGTTCCCCTCAAAGTTTCCGGTGCTTTTCATTCGCCATTAATGGGCACTGCTGCGGAACAATTCCAACAAGTTTTAAATAATGTCAGCTTTGGGGAAGCTATCATCCCGGTTTTATCCAATGTCAATCCTATTCCCGCCGTTGATGCAGCGAAACTCAAAAACCGTCTCATTGACCAAATGACAAACCCAGTGCGTTGGCGAGAAACACTTCTCCAGCTAGCAGAAGAAGGAGTGTCTCAACTGGTGGAAGTGGGACCGGGCAATGTCTTGACAGGCTTGTGCAAGCGGACTTGTCCCGACATCCAATTACACAATATTGATCGCGCTCAAAACTGTAAGTTTTAAAAAACTCCCATAATTTAAGTGACCAGTATACAATTAAGTTGTAACTGGTCACTTTTTTTTAGGGGTTTGAGAGGAATTAATACTCCCCAACCGATGTTTTAGGGGTTACAATTACAGCTGTTTCACTTCAGACACTAATTCCCCTAACATTTCCTTGGCACTGCCAAAGAGCATCGTCGTATTATCTTTAAAGAATAGTTCATTCTGGATGCCAGAGAAGCCAGTGCCAAGGCTGCGCTTAATCACAATAGTGTTTTTCGCTTTATCCACTTCTAGAATCGGCATGCCATAAATGGGACTTCCCGCATCATGACGGGCGCCGGGGTTAACCACATCATTCGCGCCGACGACTAACGCCACATCCGTTTGTTCAAACTGCGGGTTAATTTCATCCATGTCATAGAGCTGAGTATAAGGGACATTGGCTTCCGCAAGCAACACATTCATGTGGCCCGGCATTCTTCCGGCAACTGGGTGAATAGCATATCTGACATCGACGCCGCCTTGCTCCAGCAAAACTACTAATTCCTGAATCGCTTGTTGGGCTTGAGCCACAGCCATGCCATAACCGGGAACAATGACCACAGAACGGGCATAGCGCAACATCATGGCAGCTTCTTCGGAACCGATGCTTCGGACAACTTTATCGGCAGCATCAGAGCCGCTTGCGCCAGGAGCGCCAGATTCACCGCCGCCGAAGGCACCAAACAGAACACTCACTAAGGAGCGATTCATGCCTTTACACATAATTTCGGTGAGAATTAAACCGGACGCCCCGACTAATGCCCCAGCAATAATCAGCATATTGTTCATGACGACAAAACCGGCGGCACTCGCTGCTAACCCGGAAAGGGAGTTTAACAGCGAAATGACCACTGGCATATCCCCGCCGCCAATGGGCAACACAAAGAGAATGCCAAACACTGTGGCAGTGCCAATCATGACAAATAAGGGAATCTGGCTGCTGGGAGAAGCAATTAAGAAACCGCTGCTGACAATAAACCCAATAATGAGGGCAATATTAACCGGTTGTTGCAAGGGAAAAGTAACCGGTTTTCCAGAAATAACCCCTTGCAATTTCCCAACAGCAACTAAACTGCCGGTGAGGGTTGCTCCCCCAATAAAGATGCCCAAAATGACCGTAATCGTCGCATCGAGAGGAACGGTTGCTTCACCGTGGACTAATCGCCAAAATTCGCCCATCGCAACCAATGCCGATGCCGCGCCTCCTAAGCCGTTGAGAAAGCCGACCATTTGGGGCATTGCTGTCATGGCAACGGTTTTGGCAATAATCACACCGATAACAGAACCAATGGCCACGCCCATTAAAATCCATTGGTAGTTTAAAATTTGTTGATCCAGTAGGGTGACAACAACTGCCAGGAGCATCCCGCTAGCGGATAGGACGTTGCCGTTGCGGGCAGTGGCAGGAGAACCCAGTTTCTTTAACCCTAAAATAAACAGGGATGCAGCAATGAGATAGCCGATTTGAATCCCAGTGGGCAATAATGCAGTTAAATCGTTCACAGACTAGTTAACCTCCTTATTTTTTGAACATCTGCAGCATGCGGTCGGTGACTAAGAAGCCGCCAACAACATTAACGGTTGCTAGAATTACCGCAATAAATCCCAGAATAGTGGTAACAGTACTAGAGCCGCCGGCACCGGCAATGAGTACGGCACCAATGACGGTAATTCCAGAGATCGCATTGGCCCCTGACATGAGCGGGGTATGCAGCGTTGGGGGCACTTTATTGATCACTTCAAAGCCCACAAATGCAGCCAGCACAAAGACGAATAAACTGGCAATGAGGGTTGTTTCCATGGTTCTTTTCTCCGTTTTCTAGACTTTGGATTCAGTTTTCGCCGCTAAAATTTCTTGAACTTTTTGGCTGCGGAGTTCTCCGTTATGGGTGAGACAAATGCTGTTAATAATGTCATCGTCAAAGTCAAGTTGCATTTGTTCTTCTTTCACCAGATATTGCAAGAGGGTGGAAATGTTTTTGCTGTACATCTGG
This sequence comes from Cyanobacteria bacterium SW_9_44_58, assembly GCA_003021905.1. Lineage (GTDB taxonomy): Bacteria > Cyanobacteriota > Cyanobacteriia > Cyanobacteriales > Rubidibacteraceae > Halothece. The sequence goes on from PXPI01000051.1 coordinate 30,743, forward strand.
CTGGCGTGGATGGGGAGCGAAGAAGGAAGATTAATGGGAGAAATGACGGTGACGCCCGGTTCCATTTGAATATCTTTTCCTGCTTCAGTGGGTTCACAGTTGCCGCCCTGTTCTCCCGCAAGATCCACAATTACCGAACCCGGTTTCATTTGCTTGATCATTTCATTGGTGACCAGTTGCGGGGCGCGCTTCCCTTGCACTTGGGCTGTCGTAATTACTACATCCGCTTTGGCCACATGCTTGGCAATCAGTTCTTGCGATTTTTGTTTGGAGTCTTTGGAAACTTCTTTGGCATAGCCGTCGCTGGTGGTGGTGTCTTCTTCCAAATCCATTTCCACAAAATCGGCGCCTAGACTCTGGACTTGTTCTTTCACTTCCGGACGAATATCAAAAGCTTCCACCAATGCCCCTAACCGACGGGCAGTAGCAATGGCTTGCAGCCCAGCAACCCCGACACCAATGATAAACACGCTCGCTGGGCGAATGGTTCCTGCGGCGGTTGTCAACATTGGGAAAAATTTGGGAAGCGCTGTGGCCGCAATTAAGACCGATTTATAACCGGCAATGTTGCCTTGAGAGGAAAGGGCATCCATGCTTTGGGCGCGGCTAGTGCGGGGCATCAGTTCTAGGCTAAAGCTAGTAACCCCTTGATCGGCTAATTTTTGAATGGTTTCCGGTTGACCCAGGGGATCTAGCAACCCAATAATGGATTTGCCTTTTTGCAGGAGGGGAAGTTCTTCTTCTTTGAGGGAAGAAACTTTGGTAATGATATCAGCATTTTGCCATAATTCGGCTTTGTCGCTGACAATGGTTGCGCCCGCTTGTTCATAGGCGCTATCGCTGAAGTATCCTGCTTCTCCAGCACCGCTTTCCACGTAAATTTCCCAACCTTGTTTCACTAGGCGGGAAACCATATCTGGGATTAACGCAATGCGACGTTCTCCGACTTCAATTTCTTTTGTTACTGCAATTTTCATGTTGAATTAAATGTCTCGACAAGTCCTCGATTAATGGACAACAAATGATCTATTCTTAATTTCTACTGATCAATTGTCAAATATCTTAATAGTAGCAGGAATGATGAGACCGGGATTTTTAGGTTATCTTAGATTTTAGTGGCATAGTATAGGTAAGTTTGGCAAGTAGTAGGGAATGATAGCCTCTCGGGGTTGGTTGCAACTAATTTTAATTTTACTACTCACGGTTTTAACGGCTTGTGGGGAAAATACACCGCCCAAGGGATTGGCCCCAGGACGAGAAATTGTGAAACACGCGATCGCGCGCCAACTTACTTTAACCGAAAATCGGCTCACAACGCAACTGAATAATCCCAGCGAGACGGATTTTGAAATCCAGAATCTGGACATTCAAAGTCTCAATCCCCTTTATATTGCTGATTTAGCGACCTATAAAATTAGCGGTACCTATCGCCTCAAATTAAATCTGCCTCGTCAAGACATTACCCAAGATAGAAATGAATTTCAAGTTTATCTCCAGCGGCAAGTAGAAGGAAAAACGTGGCGATTGCTGATTCCGGAAACGACTTCTGCTTCGGCTGATCAGGACAATCAAAAAGACAAGGCAACGGCTTGGGCAAGTTATTTAGTTTCTTAAAACAGGGTAGGATAGAAACGTTGCGGTAAGTGAAGACCAGCAGAAGGTATTATGAGCGACAATCAACAACGCATTCTCGGTTATTTTATCGAAGAAGCCAAAGAGCATTTAGCAACCCTGGAACAGGGAATGCTCAATTTAGCCGGGGTAAGTGAAGATTCCGAGCAAATTGACGATTTATTTCGGGCCGCTCACTCCATCAAAGGCGGTGGGGCAATGTTGGGCTACACCAGTATCCAAAAAACAGCCCATCGGTTGGAAGATGCTTTTAAAGTGTTTCGCGACGGAAAAGTGACTGTCGATGAAAAATTAGAATCGCTTTTCCTCACAGCATTTGATATACTACAGGATTTAATTTCCCGTTTAGAATCCCCAGAAGGGTTAAGTGAAGCGCAAGGCAAAGAACTGGTGAAAAATGCTGAGCCCCAGTTTTATCAGTTGCAGCAGCATCTTGATGCCTGTGCCGATATTAAAGCGGTAATCGCTGACTTAGGAGAAGCCGCCGGTGAAGAAGAAGGGAAAGTCTCTACCGCCGAAGAATCGGACACTGCTAGCCAAAGCCCCCTGGAACAAGTCCGACCTTTATTGCGGGAAATGTTGTCCTATTTTCACGGAGAAGATACAGCAGAGAGTCGGCAAAAATTGCGGGAAATCTGCGATCGCGCCAAGGAAACAGCCAACGGCGAGTAAAATTGGCAAACTTTAATTGAGACAGCAAAAAGTGCGATCGCCAACCCTAAACATTCTTATACCACCCTGGCCCCAGTCATTATTCAGGAAATCAAACAAGGCACCGATTATCTAGAATTGGGTCAACCGCAACAAATTGCCAGCAACGATACCCTGCAACGTTTAGCCAATACCCCCACCCCGCAAGTGTTAATTCCGGCTGATCCGCAAGCAGCAGCTAATTTACTGAAACGGATTTTCAATCAACAGCAATTATCGGAACTCAAAGAAAAAATTGGCAATTAATACCCTCTTGTCGCTGGAATTTTCCTAGTCCGATTCTCTGTGGTACGATGGAAAATTGGCAATTTAATCTCTCGTTAATTAACGAACAACACTCATTATTTAGCTTTGTTAAACGTGTTTGATTCTCTGTTACCAATGCTATCTTCATTGGCAATTCCCTTAATTGCCAACACTGAATAAGCAATTAATTATTAAGATTATTGTTCCAAATAGTTGCACAATTTTTATCAGGAACTATTTAAATGTTAGTGAAAAAATTGAAGGAATGTGACGAGATGACCGGCGAGGATGGCAAAATTTTACGGGAGGTATTGCATCCCGATAAACACTCCCTTGACGTGCGGTATAGTTTCGCCCATGCCACGTTGCCAGTGGGTCAAACCTCAACGCCTCATTCCCTCACTGCCTCTGAAGTTTATCACATTATTCAGGGCAAAGGAGAAATGCACATTGATAACGAAACCCAATTGATTGAACCGGGAGACACGGTCTATATTCCCCCCAATTCCCATCAATATGTTCATAATTGCGGCGATCAACCCTTAGTATTTATTTGTCTGGTTGATCCGGCCTGGCGTCCAGAAAACGACAACACTGCTCAAAACTAATTTATCATTAATAGCAATCCCATCATATTTCTTACCAATTATATTATTTAATTAACGCTGAAGAATGATGCCAAACTAATATGAAAAACTCTTAATTTGATAATTGCAAATGTCTTTTTCTAAAATTTTAATTGCAAATCGCGGGGAAATTGCCCTGCGAATTCTACACAGTTGTGAAGAACTTGGCATTGCCACTGTTGCGGTGCATTCAACGATTGATCGCAATGCTCTCCATGTCCAACTTGCTGATGAAAGTGTCTGTATTGGACAGCCCCCCTCTAGCAAAAGTTACCTCAATATTCCGAACTTAATTGCGGCCGCCCTTACTCGCAATGCAACTGCAATTCATCCCGGCTATGGTTTTTTAGCAGAAAACGCTAGATTTTCCGAAATTTGTGCCGATCATCAAATTACTTTTATTGGACCAACCGCAGAAGCGATTCGGGCCATGGGAGACAAATCCACTGCCAGAGAAACGATGCAAAAAGCGGGAATTCCAGTTGTTCCCGGCAGTAACGGTTTAGTTGCCGATGACACAGTGGCCTATCGAGTTGCGGGAGACATTGGCTATCCGGTGATGCTCAAAGCCACTGCCGGCGGCGGCGGACGCGGAATGCGCCTTGTCCATAATGAAGGAGAATTAAGCAAATTGTTTCAAGCTGCCCAAGGAGAGTCCGAAGCTGCCTTTGGCAATAGCGGCGTTTACCTGGAAAAATTTATTGAACGGCCGCGTCATATTGAGTTTCAAATTTTAGCGGATAGCTATGGCAATGTCATTCATCTCGGTGAAAGAGACTGTTCCATTCAGCGTCGTCACCAAAAACTATTGGAAGAATCGCCAAGCCCCGCCTTAGATCCTCATTTGCGAGAAAAAATGGGGAAAGCTGCCGTTCAAGCCGCCCAATCGATTAATTATGTTGGGGCCGGGACGGTAGAATTCCTTTTAGATGCCCACGGCGACTTCTACTTCATCGAAATGAATACTCGTATTCAGGTGGAACATCCGGTGACCGAAATGGTAACCGGGTTGGATTTAATTGCTGAACAAATTCGCATTGCCCAAGGGGAAACATTGAGTCTGCGACAAGAAGATGTGGACGTTCGGGGACATGCCATTGAATGCCGCATTAACGCTGAAGATCCGGAACACGAGTTTCGTCCCCAACCCGGACGGATTAACGGCTATTTGCCCCCAGGGGGACCTGGGGTTAGGATGGACTCCCATGTTTATACCGACTATGAAATTCCGCCCTATTATGATTCTTTGATTGGGAAATTAATTGTTTGGGGGCCCACCCGCGAAGCGGCAATTCGACGCATGAAACGGGCTTTAAGAGAATGTGCGATTACGGGAGTAACCACTACCATTAGTTTTCATCAAAAAATTCTAGAAACCCCAGCCTTTTTAGAAGGGGAGGTTTATACCGATTTTATTGAAAAGCATCTGATGAACCAGTGATTAGTGGTTGGCCGCTTCCTGCAAGTAACTAATCCCAAAATAATTTAGTGATAAATGACCAGTAATTGAAATGACAGACGCTAAACTATCATTTTCTCAAAATACTGTTGCGATTTGCCGCATTTTAGATGCTAACCTCGATCGCGCTCGGGAAGGAATTCGCATTATCGAAGAATGGTGTCGCTTTGCCTTAGATAACCCGACCTTGGCGCAAGAGTGTAAAGCCATGCGTCAAACCCTTGCTCATTGGCATACTGCGGAAATTCATGCTGCCCGCAATACTCCCGGCGATTGCGGCACTAGTCTAACCCATTCCCAGGAAGAAAGCCGGGAAACGCCGCAACAACTGCTGCAAATCAATCTGGCTCGCGTTCAAGAAGCCTTGCGCGTCCTCGAAGAGTATGGGAAACTGTATCATCCGCAAATGGGAAGCAGCTGTAAACAACTGCGGTATCAAATCTATACCCTGGAAAGCCATCTCCTCTCTGCTTCTCCTCAACAAAAACTGAAATCAGCGCAACTCTATCTAGTTACCTCGCCGCATCAAAAGTTGTTGGAAATTGTGGAAGCTGCCCTTAAAGGCGGTCTCTCCCTAGTTCAGTATCGCAACAAAGACGTGGATGATAACGTTCAAATTTCAGAAGGGAAAAAACTCTGTCGCCTGTGCCATGAATACGGGGCCTTATTTTTAATGAACGATCGCGCCGATTTAGCCCTTGCAGTGAATGCCGATGGGGTACACTTAGGACAACAAGATCTTCCCATCTCTGTGGCGCGGAAAATTCTAGGCCCCAACAAAATCATTGGCCGTTCTACTACCAATCCCCACGAAATGGAGGGCGCGATCGCAGAAGGGGCCAATTATGTGGCCGTCGGTCCCGTTTACCAAACCCCAACCAAACCGGGAAAACCCGCCGCCGGATTGGACTATGTTCGCTACGCCGCCAAACACGCTCCCATTCCTTGGTTTGCCATTGGCGGCATTAACGCCGGCAATATTCACAACGTTATTCAAGCCCAAGCCCAAAGAGTAGCTGTAGTCCGTGCCGTTATGGAAGCCAAAGATCCCCAACAAGCAGCAGCAAGTCTTCTCAAGGAGTTTCCAACCCCTCGCAGCCATGTCTAACGAACCCATTACCGTAACCGTTAACGGCGATGCGATTGCTTGTTCTCCCCAAACGCCAGTCGCTGAAGTGATTGCCCAACTGAACTATAACCCTCGGCTGGTGGCCATTGAATACAACGGAGAAATTCTACACCGCCAGCATTGGGGCAATACGCTTGTCAAAGAAGGAGACCGACTAGAAATTGTAACCATTGTGGGTGGTGGTTCTTTAGAAAATTGCGCATGATCGAAAATAGATAGCAGCCCATAAAGTAATTGAGCAAAATCATGTTCCAGAATCTCAATTGGAAACGCTTATTAAAATCCATTGTTCTTGTTAGCTTAGCGTTTATTTTCGTCTTTGCTGATGCCAGCGATGCCTTAGCCAGACGCAGCGGCGGGCGAATTGGCGGAGGCGGTTTCGGTTCTCCCAGTCGGAGCGCTCCTTCCCAAGGCGGCAACCGCGGCGGGCCAGGCGGCGGTATTGGGGGGTTTCCCTTCCTCTTACCCTTCTTTGGCTTTGGCGGCTTCGGCAGCATCTTTACCATCCTGATCTTCTTCGCTATTGCTAACTTCTTAGTCAGGAGCTTCCAAAATGCCGGCTTTGGCGGCGGGGGCAATGGCGGCGTTGCCACAGCCAATCCCAAAGTAACGGTAGCTAAAACGCAAGTGGGATTGCTTGCCGATGCCAAAGAACTCCAAAAAGAGTTAAACGACCTTGCCCAACGGGCAGATACCGGAACCGCATCCGGTCGCGCCAAAGTCCTGCAAGAAGGGACACTGGCCCTATTACGCCATCCCGAATATTGGGTTTATGCCAAAACCGAATCCAATATTTCTCAACTAGAATCTGCTGAAGCAGAATTTAACCGGCTTGCCCTGTCGGAACGGAGTAAATATAGTGAAGAAACGCTGTCCAATGTAGAAAGCCAATTCAGTCGCCGTGAAAGTGAAGGCGGAAGCGAGGAAGCGCCTGCTGAGTATATTGTGGTGACGGTTCTTGCTGGCATTCAAGGCAAACTCAACCTTCCTGAAATTAAAGATCCCGACGATCTGCGTCAGGCGTTGCGCCAGTTAGGGAGTACCGGGAGCGAAAATCTGTTAGCAGTGGAAGTCATTTGGACGCCTCAAGCTGAAGGCGATACCCTATCCAATGATGATCTGTTAGCCGCCTACCCGGATTTAAAACGTCTGTAAACGCAATGGCAATTACCCTTCCCTGGCCTAAGAAGACTAAGAAAAAATATAACGGCAAGAGCGAGTTCCCAAGCAAGGGCGTTCAAAAAAACCGTCGTACCGTGGGACGGCAACTGCGTCCTGCGGTCCTTTTCTTACTCATTACAGCTTTATTGCTAGGGGGAATTGGCTCGCGCCTGGGCTATTTACAACTGGTACAAGGAGAGCGCAACCGTCAACTGGCAGAAGAAAACCGGATTCGGATTTTGCCCAAGCTCCCCATTCGGGGAAATATCCTCGATCGCAACGGCAAAATTTTAGCGGATAGCCGTCTCTCTTATTCCCTTTTTATCTGGCCTCTTGCTCGAACTAAACCCAATTGGAATCAAACCGTCAATCGGCTTGCCGAAATTCTGGACCTTTCTGTGGCCGAAATTACCCAGCGCGTGGAAGAAGTTTCGGTGGATTCTCCCTCTTTAGTGCGCATTGCCAGAGGGCTAACCCCGGAACAAGTGACCGCCATTGAAGAATATAATTACCAACTCAACGGCGTGGAATTAGAGATTGAACCGGTGCGGGACTATCCCAATGGCTCGGTGGCAGCTCATATCTTAGGCTATACCGGCGAAATTAGCCAAGAAGAATTAGATAAGCGCCAAGGGAACTATCGCTTAGGCGATGTTATTGGCAAAATGGGCGCTGAAGCCGCCTTTGAAAAACAGTTGCGAGGGGAATGGGGCGGTCAGCAGGTAGAAGTCAATGGCGCCGGTCGCATTATTAAAATTTTAGGAGAAGAACCGGCCAAATCTGGAAAAAATGTGACCTTAACTCTAGATTTAGCGTTGCAAAAAGCAGCAGAAAACACCCTAGGCAATCAAGTGGGCGCGATCGTGGCCCTCGATCCCAAAACCGGCGGTGTGCTAGCCATGGCAAGTCAGCCTCGCTTCGACCCGAACATTTTTTCTAGTCGCGTTAGCCCTGAAGTTTGGCAAAAACTGCAAACCAAAGATAAGCCCTTTATCAATCGTGCTGTTCAAGGTTTTCCCCCGGCTTCTACCTTTAAAATTGTCACAGCGACGGCAGGGATGGAGTCTGGAAAGTTTCCTCCCGATACTGTCTTGAATACCTATCCTTATCTCAATGTATCTGGGGTGCGGATGTGGGAATGGAATCGAGCTGGCTTCGGCTCCCTCGGGTATGTTCAGGCTTTAAAGATGAGCAGCAACACCTTTTTTGGACAGATTGGACGAGGCGTTGGTGGTAACACGCTAATTGATTGGGCAAGACGCTACGGTTTTGGCGAAGAAACGACGCTGGAACTTCCCGAAGAAACGACGCTGGAACTTCCCGAAGAAAAAGGAGGGTTGATTGCCGATAATGCTTGGAAGCAAAAACGTTACGGTTCGGATTGGTCAGTAGGCGATACTGTGAATATGGCCATTGGACAAGGGTTTACTCTCGCTACTCCCTTGCAAGTGGCTGTCATGTTTTCTGTCCCTGCTAATGGAGGCGATCGCGTTCAACCCCATCTCCGAAAAACCGAAGGCGATCCCAGCCAGTGGCGAGTTCCCCTGAACTTGGATCCCCAAACAGTTCGCACTATCCGTAAAGGACTCAAAGCAGTTGTCGATGGCGGCACTGGAACTGCTGCCAAATCTCCCCATACCCCCCCTACTGCCGGAAAAAGCGGCAGTGCGGAAGTTCCAGGGAAAGCCCATGCTTGGTTTGGCGCCTTTGCCCCTTACGATGATCCAGAAATTATTGTGGTTGCTTTTGCCGAACATTCCGGCGGCGGTGGCGGTTCTGTCGCCGCACCTATGGTACGGCAGGTAATGGAATCCTATTTCCGCAACAAGCAAAAATGAATTCCTGACTCTTGCAGATTCGGTAAACACAGGAAAACCCAGTAGCAAAGCTGGGAATTTCCCGCGTCAGCTTGCAAGGTTTGACAGGAGAGAATGCCAACTTTTAAAATTCACTTTCAGCAATATTGGATTGGCAAAAAATGTCGCTGGCAATGTCGGCAAGGTTAGTTAAACGTCATATTCTCGGCATTTCACTGCTTCTGGGTATTGCTGACAGAACTATCAAAGTAAGTGGGATTTTGCTGTACCGCGTTGCGATTGGAAATAACGGTTAACAGTTCTTCCACTGTATCCCATGCCCGGCAACTGTCCGAAGAATCAAATCCTTTTTCCCGAGACGTTTCTCGTGCCCAGTGAATTGCTTTTTGTGCCAATTCATACAATGAGGCAAGGTTTTCTCGACCGGTCTTGGCATCACTCAGTTTTTGTTCAAAATATTCGGCAGTAACCATAATTGAGTCCACCTCCTAATGATTGGCTACTACTTCTAACCTAACGAAAACAGGCATCTTATTAAGCGGTTTGTAAACAAGTGTTATTGATGTCTGCAAAACATTGTGAAAATTTAAGCAGAGGGAGAGTTTGTATGAGCAATTCTAAGACAAGTTAGGTCTATCGGTTAAGTTTTGAAAAGGATTAACTTGTAAACATGTTCTATTTCAGTTGGCATGATTTCTAGCGTTTTTCTTCCGTTGTTTCGGAGGTCTTGCTTTGACTAAGAAGCTGTTGTTTTGCCTGTTGCCATAAGCTTTCCAATTCTTCTAAGGAATATTCGCTCAAAGACTTGTCCGCTAAATTTTCCATGACACTTAACCGTTGCGCAAACCGTTGGTTAGTTCCCTGTAACGCTTCTGAGGGATCTAATCCATACCAACGCGCAATATTGACGAGGGTGAATAAAACATCGCCTAATTCCGATTGTTGATGATTTTTATCATCGGTTTCCAGGGCTTGTTTAAATTCGGATAATTCTTCCTCAAATTTTTCCCAAACGCCTTGAGAAGTTTCCCATTCAAACCCTAATTGCGCTGCTTTTTGGGATCCTTTAAGACTAGCAAAAAGAGGCGGCAACGTTTCCGTATATTTCTTGAATTTTTGGCTTAATTTTTCTACTTGTTCTGGATTATAGCCTTTTTCTTTTGCTTTAATTTCTTCCCAATTTTTTCGTACTTGTTGGGCATTTTCGACTTGTACATCGCCGAAAACATGAGGATGGCGGCGAATCAGTTTATCGGTAATGCCCTGGGCCACTTCTTCTAAGGTAAAATATTGGGATTCCGATGCAATTTGCGATTGCAACACAACTTGCAATAATAAATCTCCCAATTCTTCAACAATTTCTTCTTGATTTTCACTCCGAATCGCGGCAGCGACTTCATACGCTTCTTCGATAATATAAGGAACAAGGCTTTGCTGGGTTTGGTCTAAATCCCACGGGCATCCTTCTTCCGGTGTTCTCAGTTTTGCCACTACATCGATTAAATCATTTAAGGCATTTAAAATTGATTTCTTGGCAACGGTTTCCACTTGCTTCATGATGATTGCTTCCTTTCCCCTTTCTTAATTTTTTCATCCCATATCTAAGGGATCAACATCAATATTTAAACTAATCTGTTTCGGACATAAATAATACAATTCCATCAATTGTGGAAAGTCATTTTCTTGGACAGTTGGGGGAAATTTTAATAAAATTTGCCAGCGATAGCGACGGGCGACTCGCATGATACTGGCAGGGGCAGGCCCCAAAATTTCACACTCGTATTGCTGGGTCATTTCCCGACAAACATCGGCCAACATTGTTGCCGTCTGTTGCACTTCTAAGGCATCTAACCCGCTCAAATTCAGTAAAATAAGCTTGCTGTAGGGTGGATAATGATAAGTATAGCGATTGGCTAATTCCGCTTGCGCAAAACGGGGATAGTCGTGAGTGCGTAACGCTTCAATGACGGGATGTTCCGGAGAATAGGTTTGAATAATGACTTGTCCGGGATCATCCCCTCTGCCTGCCCTTCCCGCAACTTGGGCGAGGGTTTGAAACGCCCGTTCCGCTGCCATATAATCAGCGCGGTGTAACACGCCATCGGCAGATACTACGGCAACAAGGGTCACTTGGGCAATATCCAGTCCTTTGGTCAACATCTGGGTTCCCACCAACAAGTCCGCTTCGTCGTTGGTAAATTGGTCAAGCAGGGAACGATGGGCACCTTTAGTGCGGGTGGTGTCGCTATCAAACCGCAGGGCGCGCAAGTTGGGAAATTCTTGATCCAGGGCTTGTTTAACCCGTTGGGTGCCGGTGCCAAAATGTTTCAGATACGGCGAGCCACAAGCAGGACATTGAGGGGGTTGTGCCTGTGTATAGTTACAGTAGTGGCAACGCAACATCTGGGTCGCCCCTTGGTGGGTATAGTGGTAGGACAAGGAAACATCGCAGTGGGGACATTCCATGACATAGCCGCAGCTGCGACAGGAAACAAAAGTGCTATGTCCGCGACGGGGAATAAAGAGTATGCCTTGTTTGCCTTGGGCTTGCAGATTGTTCAGGGAAGTTTGCAGCGGTTCGCTGAAAATGGAACGATTGCCCTTTTGCAGTTCCTGTCGCATATCCACCACCGAAATCGGAGGAAGCGGGCGGGAATAAATGCGTTCCGGCAGCGAAAGATAGCACTTGCGAGGGGAAGGGTGGTTTTGCTGTTCCCAAGTTTCTAAAGAAGGAGTAGCAGACCCCAAAATGACAGGACAGTTTTCCTGTTCGGCCCGCCATTTGGCAACGGTACGGGCATGATAAGCGGGAAGGCGTTGGGTTTGTTTAAAGCTGCTGTCATGTTCTTCATCAAGGATAATAATTCCCAGCTTGGGAAGCGGAGCAAATACCGCCGATCGCGTGCCGATGACCACTTGCGGATCTCCACTGAGCATTTGCCGCCAGGTATCGTAGCGTTCCCCGGTAGAAAGCCCGCTGTGATAGATGCAAACTTGCGACCCAAACCGAGCGCGAACGCGATCGCACAGTTGGGGGGTGAGACCGATTTCCGGCACGAGAATCAGGGCGGAATCGCCTTGATTTAAAGGGGGCGCGATCGCTTGCAGATAGACTTCTGTTTTCCCTGACCCGGTGATTCCATGCAACAGCACTTCTGTGTAGCCGGTTAAGGCAGTAATGGTGTCTAGGGCTTGTTGTTGGGCGGTGTTGAGTTTTTTCGGCTGATCCGAGGGTTGACTGGGGGTTTGGGCAAATCGGAGTATTTCCTGTTCTTGAATGAGCACACACCCTTTTTTTTCCAATGCCGAAACGGTGCTAGAGGTGGTGGAACACAGCTGCAACAATTCAGTTAGCCATAATTCGCCGCCCCGACGACGCAACATCTCTAACACTTCCCGTTGACGGGTGGTTAACTCCGGCGAATCGCCGATAAACATAACGGCTTTTTGTTGTTTCGGGCGAGACAGTTGCGGTTGTTGCAGATAACTCTCTACCCAACCCCGTCGCATCAACTCATTAATTCCCCGTTGCGCTCCTTTAATTTTGCTGCGGAGATAAGTCGCGCTGTATTCTCCAAATTTTTGAGATTGCAATCGCGCTAAAACACTTGCTGCTGCTGGAAAACAAAACGTCTCTGCCCCGGCAGGAATAGCATCGGGCTTGAGACAAATCCGAAGTTGCGATTTTCCCAATAACCCAGGGGGCAACGCTGTATGAATCACTGAGAGTAAGGGAGTGCAGTAATAACGGGCAACCCGTTCTAATAATGGCCAATAGCCAGAGGGAAAAAGGCTTTCGCTAACCACCGTTTCCACTTCCCGAATTTGGTTTTCTGAGAGGTTAGCGGGAAGGGAAGAGAGTAAACGAATGGCAATGCCGCCCACAGTTTGGCTTTTCAGCGGCACATTTAGGATATCTCCTGCTTGCACAGCAATATCCGAAGGCAGACGATAGGTTAATAACCCTTCGATTTCAGGACAGTCTACTAATACTTCCACCCACTTGGCTTGGGAAATTTGGAGATTATAGTTAGCTTTGGCCGTGCTGACAACAGGAGCAAGGGAATTTAACATTTAGTTATGCTGGCTTCACCACTTTTCCGATTTTAGTCCATGTTTGATAACTCTTGCTTAATTATCGCTATAGTAGGCTGATTCATTAGTTAGCCTTAGAAATCGAGTGGCGCGATGCTAATTTAGTAGTGGCAGTTAGATAAATATCAAGACGCGATCGCGTCGGTGGAACGTGCCCTGGAATTAAAACCGGATTATGCAGCTGCCCGGCAATTGCACCAGCAAATGCGAAATCAATTGCCGGATTGATCAACGGTTCTTTGGGCGAATTGTTTGGCATAGGCTGCCCATTTGGCTTGTTGTTGCTTTTCATACAATTGTTGGGCTTGCTGTAACGTTTCTCTAGCCTCTGCCAACTTGTCTTGCTGAAATAAAATCACGCCGCTGGCATAATAGGCACTCGCTAACTCCGGATTCCCCTTAATTGCTTGCTGAAATACCTTGAGCGCTGCTCGCTTTCTTTTTTGTTGAAATAACACGCTTCCTAACCCATAATGGGCTTTGCCGTAGTGAGGATTGAGACGAATGGCTTGTTCAAAGGCTTTTTTGGCCTCATTTAGCTGGTTGGTTTCTAAATAGGCTACTCCCATATGATAAGGAACTTCCGGGGCTTGTGAGCGATATTGCTGGGCGTTGCGGAAATGTTGAATGGCTGTTTTTGGGTTTCCCTGTTCCCGTTGCACTAAGCCTAAGTTGTAGTGAGCAATGCCTAATTCGGGAGATAATTCTAGGGCGCGTTCCAAATAGGCTTGGGCTTGTTCTAAGTTATTTCCTTCCAGCAAGGCTGCGCCTAAATTAGCGTAGGCCATTGCTAAGTTAGGGTTAATTGACAGGGCGCGATAAAAGGCATCGGCGGCAGCTTGCAACTTTCCCCGATCTTTGAGCGCTAATCCTAAATTGTAATGGGCAGGCGCAAGATTTTTGTCTAGGGCAACCGCTTGTTCAAAGGAGGCGATCGCGCTTTCGGTGTTTCCCGCGCGCGCCTGTTGCAATCCCTGATTCAAATACGTCACTGCTTCTGATGTCGTTGGGGTTAAAACCGGAAGGGATTGTCCTTGCACCGGTTTAAAACTGGCAACAGCCAGTACTCCCGCTATTATTAATCCTAATTGGGACTTGCGCCGAATTGCTTTTCCGGCTAACACTTGTCGATTCACTGCCAGATGCGGTATCATTACAACTTGGACTTGAAAATGAGCGGACGTGGCGGAATTGGTAGACGCGCTAGATTTAGGTTCTAGTGTCTTCGACGTGAGAGTTCGAGTCTCTCCGTCCGCATGGGCCACTCATCCAATACTCCCCAATAAATGAGCCGGAGAACTGCCTCCGGCCTTTTTTATATGGAATTAAGCCAATATGGATTCCCTTTCTGACGGGAGTTCTGACATCGGTAAGCCACGATCAATCTCCTGAATTGTTACTTGTTCCGCACCAAGGATATTTTGTAACACTTTCATTGCTTGATGGGGATTACCTTTGCCGCAGAAAAAGAGATCCGCGGCAAAATACCCATATTCCGGCCAAGTATGGATGGCAATGTGCGACTCTGACAAGGTGGCGGTTGCTGTTACCCCTTGGGGACTAAATTGGTGAACGCATAAATTGATCAAAGTCGCGCCACCCGCAAATATCGCTTCTACCAATGCGGAACGGATTTGCTCTGTATCATTAAGCACCTCCGCAGGGGTTTGCCATGCCTCTACAACCAGATGAGTTCCCACTTTTTTCATTCTGTCTTTATTTCTCCACCCTAAATCAATAAACCTGTAGTCCCAACTTCCGTTATAACGTGTCTGCTGGGGCAATTGGCAAGCTGAGCTGTTTTTCCTTTACATTAGCGACTTATCGGTTAAATCAACTGAAAAATTGCTTAACGTTTCCAAGAAAGAAACTGCTTTACTCATCTACTTGCTAATGCTATCTTAGAAGGTTAAGGTTTGGTTAAAATAGAAGCAGCTAGTTGTGCCTTCAATGGAAATTTCAGTTTGTTGCCGGAATTTTTGCAGGCAAAATGAAAGCTATGAGTATTGAACAAACATCAGAAACCTTTGGCGGCTGGGCGATCGCGGCCATTGCCAAACATAGCCGAAAAATGGTGGAACACGAACCAGGCGTTTATGACGGCCAAGATCCCGAAGCCCTGCACCAAATGCGAGTCGGGATGCGCCGGTTGCGAACTGCACTGGATGGATTTTCCCGTGCGATGGAAATTCCCAAAGCGGCCCAAGAGAAAAAAGTGGGCAAACTGGCGCGAGAATTGGGCACTTTAAGAGATTTAGATGTTTTAAAAGAGAGCTTGGAAACCGAGTATTTCCCGTCGCTTCCTTCCCAAGAACAAACTAACTTAAATTCAGTCTTTCAAGAACTGGCAAAACAGCGTCAAAAAGCCTATAAAAAAGTGGTGAAGACGCTAGAAAGCAAAGATTATCAAAAACTCAAAAGCAGTCTCAATCAGTGGCTGGAACAGCCTCAACTGAGCGCGATCGCGCAACTGCCGATTACAGTGGTGCTTCCCGATTTACTGCTTCCCCACCTCAGCAATTTGTTGCTGCATCCGGGTTGGTTGGCGGGTCACAATACGAACACTGATGCGGAAACGCTTTTAAATGAACAAGGAGAAACCCTCCATAGCTTGCGCAAAGCTGCGAAGAAAGCGCGCTACCAAATGGAATTGTTTACCCATTGCTACGAACAACCCTATCAAGAATATGTGAAGCAAATTAAAGCTATCCAAAGCATCTTAGGGAAAATCCAAGATAGTGTCGTTCTCAAAGAATTTTTAAGCGATTGTTGCGGTGAAGACTTCTCGGAAACCTTTCCCCATCTGGCGCAGCAACTGACCCAATTCCGGCATGAAAAATGGCAACAGTGGCAACAGCTGCAAGATCAATTTCTCACCCCTGCCACGCGGCAAAATCTCCGCCTGACCATTCAAAATCCTACTGCTGCTCAATCGGAAGTGTTAGAAAATCAAACCAACATGGGTTAGCGATTCCGGGAAAAACATGCTATCTTTGATTAGAGACGCGGGTGCGTAGCTCAGGGGATAGAGCACCAGATTCCGGTTCTGGGTGTCGAGGGTTCGAATCCTTCCGTACCCGTTTTGTGGGTTAAAGCAGTTCTTTCAATTTTTCTAAGATCTGGGATTGCAAGGGCAGTTGCACGGCAATTTGTCGAGCGCGATCGCGCATCAATAACACGCGCTCTTCTCCTGACCCCGTCACTAACAACTCTGGGTTTTGCAAGGAAACCGTCGTATAACGAACCTCGGGAATTCTCACCTGAATGACAACATGCCGTTGGGATTGGGGATAAATGTACAGTTTTTCTTAAGTGGTATCCAAAACTAACTTATAGGGCGTAAAACTGCGTTCTTCTCCCGAAACAGACTTTTGCCAATACAGGGTAATTCCCCTAATTTCGGCATTATACATGACCAACTGATCGTCAAACTTTTGGGGTTCCCAGTTGATTTGGGAAACTTCACCGCTTTCAGGAATTAAGCGTTGGGCAAGGATCACTTCTTTCCCACTGAGTTTGCCCCACCACTCCCGGATGGTTTCAAAATTCGCCCCATTATTGGGGTCGCTTCCCCCCTGTAACCAAGTAATAACTGTCATGGCGCAATTGTTCCCAATATTAATCTAAACTCATGCTAGCACTGAAACTGGTCGAGATTGAAACGCAAAATGGCGAAAAACCAGTAAAGTAGATCAAAATCTTATTTCATTTTTTTTTATTTTTATGCTTCAACAAACCAATGCCCCCCTAAATTATTCCACAGCTTCATCATTACCGGAACTGTGGTCAAAACTAGCCGCGCATTATGCTGATTATATTGCCCTTGATGATCCCCATCAGAACCCGCCAGTTAAAATTACTTATCAACAATTAAATCAAAAAATCCAACAATTTGCTGCTGGATTGCAAGCCCAAGGCATTGAACCTGATACCAAAATTGCACTGTTTGCTGATAATAGCCCCCGTTGGTTTATTGCCGATCAAGGCATTATGACAGCAGGGGCAGTTAATGTCGTGCGATCGGCACAAGCCGATGCGGCAGAATTGCTTTACATTTTTACCGATAGCGATAGTACAGTTCTTGTTGTTGAAGATAAAAAGACGCTCGATAGATTAAACGATCAATTTGGGGATCTCTCCATTGAATTAATTGTTTTACTGTCTGATGAAAGCGTAGAATTGCCAGAGAGAACTGTTTTTAATTTTTCACAATTAATGGCGCTGGGAAAGGAACAGCAATTGCAATCGGTTCCGAGACAGAAAAATGATTTAGCGACGCTAATTTATACTTCAGGAACCACTGGTAAACCGAAAGGCGCAATGTTATCCCATGGGAATTTTTTACATCAAGTGCGCGCGATCGGAGATGTTATTCAACCCCAACCTGGGGAACAAGTATTAAGTATTCTTCCCAGTTGGCATGCCTACGAACGCGCGGCGGAATATTTTCTTCTCTCGAGAGGATGTCATTTAATTTATACGAATTTACGCTCTTTTAAAAAAGATTTGCGGGAACAGCAACCCCATTATATGGTGGGAGTTCCGCGGCTTTGGGAATCTGTCTATGATGGCATTCAAAAACAATTAAACGATCAAACCGGTAGTAAGAAAAAACTGATTGATTTCTTTCTGAATGTTTCCGAGCGCTACATTAAAGCCAGGCGGGTGAGTCAAGGGTTATCCCTAGACAATCTTAATCCCTCGTTTTTAGAAAAAAGCCGGGCCTCTGTGCAACAGTCGCTGTTGCAACCCTTGCATCATTTAGCCGATCGAATCGTTTATCAAACCGTTCGTCAAGGCACCGGCGGCAACTTAAAAGTCGTAATTAGCGGCGGCGGTTCCTTAGCCAAGCACATTGATGATTTCTACGAAATGATTGGGATTACTTTGCTTGTGGGATATGGGTTAACCGAAACCTCTCCTGTTACCCATGCCCGCCGTCAGCATCATAATTTGCGGGGGTCTGCCGGACAAGCCCTTCCCGAAACCGAAACCAAAATTGTTGATCCCGAAACCAAACAGTCTTTATCCGACGGTGAAAAAGGGTTGGTCATGATTCGGGGCAACCAACTGATGCAGGGCTATTATAAACAGCCGGAAGCAACGCAAAAAGCCATTGATCAACAAGGATGGTTCAATACCGGCGATTTGGGCTGGATTACTCCCACAGGCGATTTAGTATTGACTGGACGCGCCAAAGATACCATTGTCCTGTCGAATGGGGAAAATATTGAACCGCAACCGTTGGAAGATGCTTGTTTACGCAGTCCCTATATTGACCAAATTATGGTAGTGGGACAAGATCAACGGTGTTTAGGCGCCTTAATTGTCCCCAACATCGAAGCCTTGCAGAATTGGTCGCAACAGAATAATCTCAATTTAGACTTTTCCGAAGCAGGATTGCAACAAACCTTGGAACAGGCTAGTGTCCAAAACCTGTTTCGAGAGGAATTAAATCGGGAGGTCAAAAATCGTCCCGGCTATCGCCCTGATGATCGGATTGGGGTATTTAAGCTAATTTTAGCACCCTTTTCTGTGGAAAATGGCATGATGACTCAAACCCTTAAAATTAAACGTCCTGTTGTCACGGAACGGTATCAGGATATGATTGACGGGATGTTTGCTAAAGGGTAATGTTCCCAATGCAATTCCCAACTCGCTAGCGAGAATTTATTGGAGGCTTACCATGGTCAATTTAGAAGGAACAATGAACCAAGAACAAGACACTCAGAAATTATTAATTAAACGTCCGATTAATTTAAAAGTGATAGTAACCCAACGTTGGCGAGAAGAAGTCCAACAACAGTTGCAATCGCAAATTAATGAACATGATGGACAATTGCAACAGTTGGAAAATCAAGGACAAAATGCGATTTCACAAGTAACGAAACAAGGAAGCAATCCCAGCGATCCGCAAGTTCAACAACAACTTCAAAATATTCAAAATCAAATTAACGAACAAAAAAGCAAAATTACAGAACAAAAAAATCAAGCCCTACAACAATTGCAACAAATTCAGTTATTAGAAGAGGGACAGGAAGTAAATCAAGGACAGCTTGACAGTTTTGTTCGGATTCAAACTGGCGATAACTTGGTTCAGAAAATGAATGTGGAAGTTGTTGTTAAAGACGGCATCATTCAAGAAATCCGCGGCCAAGCGTGAACGCGCTGGCATGAATCGCGATCGCGCATGATCCCAATGTTGATGGTTCCATTCCATGGCGGTCGCAGATTAGGTCTCCCCATCAGGAAGGCGATTGCTGCGACCGTTGATCATGAACAATTGCAGCAGTTGGGAGAATTGATGAATCATGCCGGAAAAATTTCTTTTTTTTGAACGATAGCGTGGCAGTCCCTAACCGAGCGCGAAGCGGGTTAGGGACGGGGCGTACAAGCCCTGGAGGAAACCTCCAGGGACAGCCCCTCAAGG
>PXPI01000052.1 GCA_003021905.1 Cyanobacteria bacterium SW_9_44_58
GTGAAGCTCTGATTCACCTTGCTATGACTCGTCTCATGCTGAAACGGTTAGCTTGCTCTTGAGCTAAGCTTAATGTTTATTTTAGGAACAGTCTCTGACGATTTGAATGACCAGGTTGTACAAATCGTCTTTTGAAACGAGTACATTAAAACCATTTGCCTTTAAAAAAGAATATGCAACAGCCAATGCTGTTCGCTTATTTCCGTCTATAAAAGGATGGTTTTTAGCAATATGGTAAAGATAAGCTGCTGCTTGATCTGCAATCGCGGGATGTAATAACACCCCACTAAAGGTTTGTTGTGGTTGAAGTAAAGCAGATTCAAGTCCACTTACATCTCGAAGCCCGAGGCTACCGCCATATAAATTGATTAACTGTTTATGTAGGTTTTCTGCTTCCTCTTGAGTAACATATCTAGGAGTCGGCAAGACGCTGATAAACTTCTCCTATTTCAGTCAAAGATTCTTCAAATGCAGCATATATAGGATTAGGAGCGTCTTTGTATTGCTTATTTTCGTTATGTTGACTATTTACAGCGATCGACAATTCTTTTGTTTTAGTTTTGATACTAGTATTAGGGCAAGTTCCATGGGCTTTATCACTATGGATATAGAGATTTTCCTGATCAAAAGTTCTTAGCATAGCTTTCTCCTCCTTACCCTAAGGTTATATCTTGGGTAAATCCTTGGATACTTCAAATAAGTATTTCACTGCACTTTATCACATTTTATAGTAATCAACTGTAAAAGAACCATAACCTATAGTGCTATTTTTTTAGGATAACCATAAAAACTATAGCGATCCTAACTGAGGCAAGAAATAAGCCTTAAATACTATCAGTAATACTGCTAAAATTAAATTCTTTTACTCGGACACCGGGAACAACTGTTCCGCCAAATCGTTGCACTTGGGATAGCTGATCAATTTGATTCAGCATTTCCGGCAGATTTTGATTGAAGCGCAGGTTCTTGATGGGATAGGCTAATTCCCCATTTTCAATCCAAAAGGTGCCGTCTCGCGTCATTCCCGTAACTTCTAAGGTTCGGGGGTTGACATAGCGAACATACCAAGCCCGAGAAACAAAAATTCCGCGTTCGGTTTCCGCAATGAGATTGGCTAGCGACTTTTGGCTTCCCGACATAACAATGGGATAAAATCGCCCAGTTGGCGAAGTTTCCTTCTGTTGCGCCCAGTAGCGGCTATAACTTAAGTTTTCCGCTTTTCCTTGGCGAATGAGGGGTAAACGAGTATTAGGCAAGCCATCCCCAAAAAAGGTTCCCAGTTGCAGCAAGGAATGACTGGCATCGCGCCAGACTTCTACCATGGGACTAAATCGTTCTTCCCCGAGACGGTTGCCGCCTTCGGGAGACGTCATAAACGAATGTCCTTCATCTGCTGCCCGGGCATCGAGATTCCACACTACCCAAGGCAGCAAGTCGGCAAAGGCTGTCGCATCAAAAATGACCGGATAACGACCTGGTTGAATTTCTCTCGGGTTTTGGGACGCGATCGCGCGCTGGATTACATTTTCTGTAATGTCATTAATGGGTAAATTTTTCAGGGAATACCCACTGCGCTGATGCCAACTGGAACCGGTATCCACACGGGCGGTTAAACTGAAATTGGCGCTGGTTCCGATTTCACAAGCCCGCAATCCTTCTGAATTGCCCACGGCTTGCAGTCTCACCCGACTACTGAGGGTTCCCGACGCATCAACCCCATGTTGCTGACTGGTTTCGCTCACTTGCTGGACAATTGCACCGCGTTGCAGGGATGAGAAATTCGCTGTCGCGTCATCATAAGCCGGGGAACGAGATTCATAGGTTTGAGCAAGGGTCTCGCGCATCCTACGACTACAGCCGCTAGGCTTAGTCGCGCTTTTAGCGAGACCAGTAGTGTGTTATTATAGTCAAATCTGTACGACTTCCACTTTGATTGGCTAGTACGACAGCTTGACTGGGGAGAGAAATCGTCAGAGAGTGAATCTATGGCAAAAGTCCCTGGATTCAACCGAGAATGGCGGGTCTGGTCTCTTCTTGGGACTGGGCGGAAGCTACGACTACACCGCAGGTTAGTCGTTAAGGTGTCGGCAATGGCAGTGGGATCTAATTTTGTGGTGGAAGCCGAAGCGCTTTGTCGCCCATAGCAACTGGTAATAGCGACTTTCACTTGGGTGCGGTTCAGGTTTTGGATAATCTGATTCTCGCCAAACCGACTGAGGGCAGAATCTTCTGCGGTAATCGAGACAAAAACGCCCTCGGCTTGGGATTGTTGGATGACCTGTTCCAGTAAAGAGAGGGCTTGATCTTGGGAAATGATCGGGCTAGCAGTAGAAGTCATTGTTCCAGAATCGTTCATCAATGTTGTTCCATGGCTTCCACCGATTTGGGAACGGCTGCGCTTAATACCTCATTCCCGTCACGGGTTACCAGAACATCATCTTCAATTCTGACGCCAATGCCATGCCAACGTTCAGGAAGTTCCGGCTGCCCTTCTGCGGGTTGGGCATGGGGAGACAAATAAAGTCCCGGTTCCACAGTGAGAATGTTGCCCGGCTGTAGGGTTTGCCAATGCTCTTCTCCCACTTTATAACCGCCGACATCATGAACGTCAATGCCTAACCAATGCCCAGTGCGATGCATATAGTAGGGTTTATATTTTTCTTCTTTAATAATTTCGTCAATGTCGCCTTGGAGAATTCCTAGATCCACTAATCCTTCTACTAATACCCGAACAGCCCTATCGTGAAACTGATTATAAGTGTTGCCCGGTTGCACTTGGTCAATGGCTTTCAATTGCGCTTCTAACACCAGTTCGTAAATCGTTTTTTGTTCTGGGGTAAATTTACCATTGACGGGAAAGGTG
Organism: Cyanobacteria bacterium SW_9_44_58; assembly: GCA_003021905.1. Taxonomy (GTDB): domain Bacteria; phylum Cyanobacteriota; class Cyanobacteriia; order Cyanobacteriales; family Rubidibacteraceae; genus Halothece. The sequence goes on from PXPI01000052.1 coordinate 2,864, forward strand.
CGCGTAATATCCGAGTTGTAATATTGATAGCAACACCCAGCATCAATTAGGAGCAAATCATTGTCTTGAAGTTGTTTTTTATTCTCAATGTAATGGAGAATGCAAGCATTTTCGCCAGAAGCAACAATGCTGGGATAAGCGGGAGAAAGAGCCCCATGTTTGCTGAAAATATATTCAATTTCCGCTTGAATTTCGTATTCGTAATGCCCCGGTTTTGCTAATTTAAGGGCATGATTGTGGGCTTCGCTAGCAATATCAACGGCTTGGCGAACCAGAGACAATTCTTGGGAACTTTTCACTTGTCTTAAGGGGTGTAACAGAAACCCGCTATCCGCGATCGCGCGCGGCGCTGTTCCCGTTTTAGGATATTTTGCAATCAATTTTCGCCAATGTTGCAGCACTTTTTGATTAAAATCTTCGTCGCGCCCAAAATGATAATAAATGCAGTCTGCTTTTTGTAGATATTGGGGGAAGTTTTCATCCAATTCAGTAATAGGATAGGCTTCATCAGCCCCGAATTTTTCTTTTGCCGCTTCAATACCAACGCGATAGCCTGTCCAAGTTTCTTTTTCTAAATCTTTGGGCTGAACAAATAACACAAATTGATGTTGGTCATGATGAGGAGCTAAGACTAATACCGCTTCTTCTTCATCGAAGCCGGTTAAATAATAAAAGTCGCTATCTTGACGAAAGCGATACTCAACATCATTGTGCATAACAGCCATGGGCGCACTGCGAAAAATGGCCGTTCCTTGGCCGATTTTTTCCATTAAAGCTTGGCGGCGTTGTTGGTATTCTTGTTGAGAAATTGACATTTTAAAAGTTTTTGAATGACTGATTTAACTCAATAGAAGGAATACAAAAAATGGTTGATTGAGTTTTCTTTGAACTGGGAAATGCCTATCAAATGCCTTGGAAATAATTAACAAATTTGGATCAATGATTCATTATTGCTGCTTGAATTGCATTACTTTTACCTGCATTTGTTCCGGCAAAGAATTCGGCGTAAGACTCAATTGATTGCCATTGAGTTGATCAACAGATGTGGAATCGAACAACTTGGTAAATTGTTCTACCCCCACTAAATTGCACTTATCTTTATTGGCAGCAGCGGTTAGATAATGGCTTGGAATAACCAGCTTGGGTTTTAAGGTTTCAACGGCATCTTTGGCCAGTTCTGGGGGATAAGCTTTGGGACTCCCGCCAACGGGGACAATTACCACATCCGGTCTGCCCATGAGAATTGTTTGGTCCATCTCTAGCGGGGCAGCAGCGCCGCCGAGATGGAGAATTTTTAATCCCGCTTGTTGCCACATCCAAGCAATATTATTGCCAAATCGCCTTCCCCCTTCGCGATCGTGGGGCATACTAATTCCTTGGAGTTCCATGTTTTTAAACTCATATAATCCCGGTTCATATAGCACTCGCGGATCATTGGGCAAGTTGGAAACTCCTCCCCCCTCATCAAATAGCTGACTGCTAATCATCACTAAGTCAGCATTCACATCCGGGGCAGGATACCCCTTAGTACAGCCAACGGGTTTAAAGGGATTGACTAAAATACGCCGGTTGTTACTGCTGAATAAAAAGGCAGTGTGTCCCAACCATTCAATTTTTAGGGGATTATCGGAAGAAGTTTGAGCTTGATTCCTTTGCGGAGACAGGGCAATGACCCCTGCTGCGCCTAACGCTCCCATCCCCGCACGGATTAACTGTCGTCGTTTCATTAGAATTAAGCTGCTTTAACACTCGGCTCTGTTAACGATACCAGGAAATTGCGCAATAATTGTTTTCCTGCTTCGGTTAAAATACTTTCGGGATGAAATTGTACCCCTTGCAGATGAGGATATTCTCGGTGGCGCACGCCCATAATGGTGCCATCTTCCACCCAAGCCGTTAGTTCTAAACTGGAAGGCAGCGACTCGCGGGCAATCACTAAGCTATGGTAGCGGGTCGCAGTGAACGGATTATCTAAGCCGCGAAAGACACCTTCACCGGTATGATGGATTAAAGAGGTTTTGCCATGCATCAATACACCAGCATTGGCAACGGTGCCGCCATAGACTTGGCCAATGCATTGATGGCCTAGACAGACGCCTAGAATGGGAACTGTTGCGGTAAACTGGCGGATTAAATCCATAGAAATCCCCGCGTCATCGGGATTGCCTGGTCCTGGAGAAATAACAATGCCGTTGGGATTTAACTGCGCGATCGCGCTTAAATCGATTTCGTCGTTGCGATAAACCTGAATGTCGGAGGCTGTGGGGAGAGTTTGTCCAATTTCCCCTAAATATTGAACCAGATTATAAGTAAAACTATCGTAATTATCGATAACGAGAATCATGGGCGACTCTGAAATTAGGGATCGTTATCAAATTTTAACGTTCTTTTAAGCAATTATTACCTTCAACAAAGGCGGCAATAAAATGATGGAAGCCACAAACAAAGAAACTAACGCCCCAATCAATACCGCGCCAGCAGCACAATCTTTCGCGACTTTGGCGAGTTCATGGTAACTCTGTTTAACAGTTAGATCAACGACGGATTCTAAAGCTGTGTTCAATAATTCCAATGCTAAAACAAAGGCAATGGTAATCCCAATAACTGCCATTTTGACCGCTGCAATTTCCAGGAAAACCCCTAACCCAATGGCAATACTGCCAATGACTGTATGAATCCGAAAATTGCGTTGCGTGGCAAAGGTGTAGCGAACGCCGGCAAACGCATATCGGAAACTGCTCAATAAATCAGGAGCAATTTTGAAAGCAAACTGACGCCCAAAGGAAGGATTGCTGGAAATAGAACGTTTGGCAGTTTGGTGCGGAGATGGTTTAGATACCAAGGTTAAGTGATTATCCCCTTGTTGGTTAGAACGAGTCTGGTTGGAAACAGATGGATTAGCGTTTGCTCTCATTGTACTCAGCGACCTCACAACAAACAATATAAAGAGTTAACTGCAATAATAAAGGGGAAAATCAATAAAACTCACCAAGGCTTAGATCAGGCGCCTTTCTTTAAAAAGCATAATCTCTCACTTATGACCAGAGCTTACCAATAAAGTTTCCTGCTGCGCAAGCATTTTGTTCAAGCTTTCTTCATCAGGATGATCCCACCCCAACAGATGCAATAATCCATGAACCGCTAACCAAGTTAGTTCCTGCCTTAAGGAATGTTGGCGTTCTTTAGCTTGTTGCTGGGCTGTTTCTACGGAAATGATGATATCTCCCAGATATAAAGGCTCTTGCTCTTGCATCCCAAAAACGGTTGATTGATTGAGAAAGGGGGTTTCTAACGCGGCAAAGGCAAGAACATCGGTGGGTTGATTTTTCTGCCGATATTGAGCGTTCAGGGATTGAATTTGTTGATCATCGCTTAGGCAGAGGGTTAATTCATATTCCGCTGCCTTGGGCAATTCCGCTTTCAGCGCATCCAGCCACTGTTGAAACCATTTTTCCCAAAGGGCAGGGCTAGGAAGGGATGGTTCACGATAATGCTGTTGAATATAAACGGCTAAGGGGACAGTTACTGACATTAAAATTAACGAGTTAAATACGATAAACCGATAAATAGGGCAAGTAAGCCGATGGTACTCAAGAAAAAGTGTTGCAGCGATTTACTGGGTTTGCGGACCATGTTGCGCATGGCAAGTTTGGTATAACTGGGCTGATTGGAATTGGTTTGTTGGGTGTGGGCGGATTGTTCACTCATAGAAAAGTCAGTAATTTCAACGAAACTTGTTTTTAGTTTAAATGATTTTGAAGCATTTGCCACTAATTTTTTGTTGTTTGATAGAAATAATTTGGATTGCACAAATCACTGAAATTGTGATTGGCTCCGGAGGTAGGCTTCGATAAAGGAGTCAATTTCTCCATCGAGAACATCATCCACAGCACTGGTTTCGACGACAGCACTGGTTTCGACGTTGGTTCGCAAGTCTTTCACCATTTGGTAAGGATGGAAGACATAGTTGCGAATTTGATTTCCCCAAGCTGCTTCCACAGCTTCACCACGAATTTCGGCGATTTTTTGCGCTCGTTGTTCTTCCGCAATGACAATTAGTTTCGATTTCAACAGCGCCATTGCTTTTTCTCGGTTTTGCATCTGGGAACGTTCTTGGGTACAACGAACGGCAATGCCAGTGGGCAGGTGAAGCAGCCTTACGGCGGATTCCACTTTGTTGACATTTTGTCCTCCTTTGCCCCCAGCGCGGGAGGTTGTCATTTCAATGTCTTTTTCCGGGATATGGATGTCTTGAATAGTGGTTGTATCTAAAATCGGCATGACTTCCACCCCGGCAAAGCTGGTTTGTCGCTTCCCGTTGGCATTAAATGGAGAAATTCGAACCAGACGGTGAGTTCCTTTTTCTCCCTTGAGATAGCCATAGCCATAGCGCCCTTCAATTTCAAGGGTTGCCGATTTAATACCTGCTTCGTCGCCTTCAGACACTTCCGCTAAATGCGCATTATAGCCCCATCTTTCTGCCCAACGGGAATACATCCGCAATAACATTTGCGCCCAGTCTTGAGCATCAGTCCCCCCAGCACCGGTATTAATGGTAATTACGGCGCCACGTTCATCATAAGGATCGGACAGCAGTTGTTCCAGTTCCCACTGTTCTAGGGACTGCTGCAGTTCTTTCAGATTTTGGGCGGCTTCTTCCCAAAGCGCTTCATCAGGTTCAGTTTCCAACAACTCAATGATGGCTTGAGTATCTTCAGCGCGATCGCGCCATTGTTGATACTGATTGAAACTGGCTTTTAAATCATTAAGTTGTTGCAGCGTTTCCTGGGCGCTTTCAGGATTATCCCAAAACTCGGGTTGGGCAGCCTGTTGTTCTAAGTCTTCAATTTTCGCTTCTAGTAAAGGCAGGTCAAAGACACTCCTGGGCTTTGCCCAGGCGCTGCCACACCATTTCTGCTTCGCGTTTTAAGTCTGCGATTTCCATAATTGATCTTGGCTCATCTTCTCCTTTAAACACTGTGAACTACCTCTCTTAAATCAAACATTGTAAGAGAGGCTTCCTACCCAATAGGCGTACTCTCTCCAACCGAAGAAGTAGAAGGTCTTATCCCAAGGCGATAGGCTTAGCCCCGCGTCCCGCAGGTCAAAAAGCATGGAACTCCAAAAGAAAATTCTTTTTATTCATGGCTTGGTTTTCGCCGTAGAGCCTTGCTCGTGCCGAAGGCTATTGTCTCCCATGCGAGACTTATTTTATTTTACCGCACATGGGCTGATTCATCTACCGACTAATGGGACTTTTAAATATTAGTGCTCTGAAATAGCCTAAAATCCACTCAAAGCAAGGAATTAAGGTCGAAAAGTGAAAATCCCTTGAAAACCCTGTCTTCATAGGAAAAAGGCTAGATCGATGTAAAAATCCCAATTGACTGGGGCTTGAAGGCGATCACGCTAGAGAGTTTGTCTAAGTCCCGCTAATTGCTTCGCAATGTAGTCGTAGGATTCTCAGCTCTCCTGCTAAATACTTGATCCAGGAAGGATCAATTCCGCTTAATTATTTGACTCCCTTAATCGCTTCCACTTGATTGGTAAAGCGATCCAGGAATAGATTAATGACGCGCCGCTCTTCTTGCAACTTAATATTGGTACTAATGGCCATTCCAGACTGTAAGGGAATTTCTCGACCATCGGTATTGAGCGTTTGGCTTTTAAGCTTGATTTTTGCAGGAAAACGGAAAAAATCATAAGTTTCATTCGGTGGAAGTGCATCCGAGCCGATTGAAATTAATTCCCCTTTGATGTCGCCGTACTCGCTAAACGGGAAAGTGTCAATGCGCACATCCACTTCCATTCCTTCTTCAACAAACCCAATATCTTGGTTGGTAATAAACACTTCGGCGACTAAGTTTTTCTGGGGAACAATTTTCATCAGTTTTTGGCCAGTGTTGGGAACAAATCCCTGACCTGCCTCTAAGTCAAAGATTTTCCCGCTAGTGGGAGCTTTTAAGTTTTGATATTGGAGTTTTTGCTGGGCTTCACTAATCTGGCTTTCCAGTTCCGAAATGCGATTTTTATTGTCAACCAATGCTTTAGTTAACTGACTGTCAATTTGGGCAATTTGTTGTTTATTTTGCGCAATGCGGTCTAGTACATCTTTTTGGTTGGTTGCTTGGGTATTTTGTAATTCTTCTTCCGCCTGGTTTAGGTCAATTTGCAATCGTTGCTTCTCTTCTTGGAGGCGTTCCAACTCAGCTTCCTGTTGCTGAACTTTTTGTTTTTGTTCAATTTGGCGAAACTCAGAAATCCCCCCTTCTTCTAACAGAGTAGTGAGTTTATCTAACTTTTGCCGCTCGGTTTCCAACTGGGTTTTGACGTTTTTGATTTGGACCTTAACTTGGCTCAATTGCTTTTCAATTTGGTCTTTTTCCAGGCGAGCGCTTTGGGTACTGGTATCGGCTGCTTTGGTCGAAGCTTGTAAACGCTCTAATTCATCTTGGCTTAATTGCTCATCCGGTTCACTAAAACCGAGTTGAGCCCGATAGAGACGATTTTCTTCCACTAAATTCGTGCGATTGCGCGCCAGCATTGCAATTTCTGGAGAAACATCCAAGCGATTGATTTCTTTTTCCACCGTACTAGGTTGGGTGCTTGCCTCGTTCATCACTTGCCGATAGAAATTATTCTCTTGTTTGAGAGAATCTTGGATATTTTGCAAGGACTCAATTCGCGACTTGACGCTGCTAGAGTCGTAATGCAGGAGAACTTGCCCTTCTTTGACAATATCGCCTTCTTCGTAGGGTTCTCCCTTACGGCTGGGATCTTCTCCCGGTTCAATGGTCTTATTGACGGCCATTTTTTGAATAACCCCATTAATCGGCGATTGGACTTCTTTGACATTGCCTTGGGGTTGCAATTGCCCTTGGGCAGTAACCACTTGCTCCATCTTGGTTAAATAAGCCCAAAGAATTCCAAAACTGACAACCCCTAAAATACTGATAATTGCAACTCTTGGCCAGAGGGGAGATTGACGCAGGACCACTGATTGGTCAAAGTTTTCTTCATATGGATTATAAGTAGTCGGGGTTTCCGATTGGGCGTTGGCCAGTTCTGAACTTTTTTCCCGGAGATTTCCTTGGTTGCGCTTTACCATAGGGTTGGCGCGATTGCCATTGTTGTTAGTCATGATTATCTCCTTGTGAGGTTTAATAATTGCTAAACGCGAGACTCTTGTTGTTGATAGAGGTAGAAGTAGCGGCCTTGAAGGGCCATTAATTCTTCATGGGTTCCTTGTTCCACAATTCGTCCGTTGTCCATCATCAGGATCAAATCAGCGTTTTTAATCGTTGCTAACCGGTGAGTGATGAACAATACGGTCTGATCTTGAAACACTTCGGAAAGATTGTGGGAAACTTGTTCTTCTGTATTATAGTCAAGAGCGCTCGTCGCTTCGTCTAAGACTAGAAGTTGAGGATATTGAACAATAGTTCGCGCGATCGCGATTCGCTGCCGTTGTCCCCCCGATAAGGCACCGCCGCGTTCGCCAACGCTAGTATTGTACCCAGCAGAGAGATTCATAATAAATTCATGGGCATCAGCCGCACGGGCCGCTTCAATGATTTCTTCTGTGGTGGCATCGGGGTTGGTTAGGGCAATGTTCTCTTTCACCGTGCCTTCAAACAATAGGGGATCTTGGGGAACCACACCAATTTGTCGCCGTAGGGAATACAGTTCGACTTTGGAAATATCATAGTTGTCGATTAAAATTCGTCCTGTTTCCGGTTCATATAAGCGAGCCACCAGTTTTGTCAGGGTACTTTTGCCGGCGCCGCTTTCGCCAACAATTCCCACAAACTGTCCCGGTTCAATTTTGACGTTGATATTGTTTAATTGCATGGGGCCAGTATTTTTAAACCGGAAGGAGACATTGTCATACTCAATGGATCCCTGAATTAACGGCATGGGGATATTGTCGCGATCTTCTTCCCCTTCTTGGGGGGTATCGACAATATCGCTTAGGCGTTCCAAGGACAGAGCCGTTTCCTGGAAGTTTTGCCACAGTTGCGAGAGTCGCAATAAGGGACTGGTGACGTTGCCGGCAATAATGCGAAAGGCAATTAATTGACCCAAGCTAAGATCGCCGTTGAGCACTAAGTAAGCCCCAAACCACAGCACGATCAACCCTGATAGTTTGTTGAAAAACTGACTGCTGGAATTGGAAATGGTGGAAGTGGTAACATTCCTAAACGCTGCCGAGATGTAACGGGAATACAGTTCTTGCCAACGCCAGCGCGTTCGCATCTCAATATTTTGCGCTTTGACCGTTTGAATTCCCGAGAGCGCCTCCACTAAATGGGATTGACTAGCAGAGTTGCGTTCCGCTTTGGTTCGCAATTGTCGGCGGCTGATTGGCGAGAAAAATAGGGTAAGCCCCATCAAAACCGGCACCACCGATAACGCCGCCAGGGTCAATTTCCAACTCAAAACCAGCATAACCACAATGTAGAGAACGGAAAAGACGGAATCCAGAACCGCCGTCAGCGCCGTTCCAGTGAGAAATTGACGGATGCGTTCCAATTCATTGACACGGCTGGAGAGTTCTCCCACAGGGCGTTTTTCAAAATAACGCAAGGGGAGTCGGAATAAGTGGTCAATAATTTTTGACCCCAAACTCATATCAATACGGTTGGTGGTATCCACAAACAGATAAGTCCGCAATGTACTGAGCAGGGCTTCAAAGATATTAATGGTTAAAACAAATAACCCTAAAGCAGTGAGAATGTCGGCATTATTTTGCGCGATTACTTTATCGATGATGACCAGCATCATCAAGGGCTGGGCTAACCCAAACAGTTGCACAAAGAAAGATGTAATAAAGACTAGCGTTAAGGTTCCCCGATATTTGTTGAGATAAGGGAGAAACCATTGAAGCCCAAAGCGTTGTTGCGGTGTTTCTTTGGTGGCTTCCAACAGAAGCAGTTGTCCCCCTTGTCCCCAGATTTCACCAAATTCTTCCATAGATTTGGTGACGATGCCTTGGGAGGGAATGCCCAGGATGACTTCCCGATCATTGCTTTCGTAGAGAATTGCCAGTTCCTCTCCCCAACGAATCAAAGCGGGGGTACTTGCCCGAGGAATTGACTTGGTGGGAATGCTGTGCAATTGCGCTTTTAAACCTAATAGTTCGGCAATGGGGCCGGCAATGGGCAGGGACAAGGTGTCATTGCGTTTGAGTTGATCGCTGAGTACCCGTCGAATTACTTCTTTCCGGAAGGGAACTTCGAAGTATTGACTGAGCATTTGGAAGCAGGCAAAAGCGCGATCGAGGGGGGTATTGCCTCGGGGTCGGACGTAGGGATATTTGCGTCCGCCGCTTCCTACGTCTTGTCCCGCTTCCTCAAACTCATCGGTTCCGGGAATAACATTAGGAGCATCTGGAATTTCCTCCATGTCTTCGGCAACAGTGGAGGCAACTTCTTCTGCTTGTTCTGTTTCTTCCACCGGCGGTGCGGGACTCAAGGCTTGAGAATTAAACCAGGGCAGTTCGGCTTTATCAAAACCAACTAAGCGGGCTGGTTTTCCCTCCACCGTTAAAACGGTTTTATCTGCTAGTTCTAAACGGCTGCCAACGGGGAAATTGCCCCCACCGCTAACAAGCCAAAGCCTTTGTTCATCCTTTAGAGAATGATCCCTTGGAAGATCTGTTAGATTGATCTCTCCCGGAGAAAGCGTTTGTACAATGGCACTGCTTACGCTAGCTTGAGCTGCTGTTTTCAGATCAATACCGCCGTGAGGTTGTCTCTCTTGTTCACAAGATATAAGTGTAAAGGCTTCGATCGCGCTGCATTGTTGTTCTAGGGCCTCTCGAAACCCGTCATACTGTTGATAAATTTCCCAAAAGTCCTCTGCTTTAAGACTCAAACAAATGGACTCTTCTGAGGCAATTGCCGTTTCACAAGGGGTTCCTCGTACTAGTCCCACCCAACCGATGATTTTGCCGGTGCTAGCTAATTCAACAGTAGTGGGCATTTGCGATTTTGATTCATAACCCAATAACCGCACTTGCCCTTCATAGATGATCTGCAATTCGGTGGGCATGCGTTCCCGTAGCGCTAGGGCTTGCCCCATCTTGTAGCGTAAAGGCTTTAATTTTCTGGAGAGAGTCTCACAAGCTTCTCGGGGAAGCCGGTTAAAGGGGAATTGCTCAGTGAGGAAAGAAACAAAGTCAGCTGTGGTAAAAGTCATGAAGCTACCTCAGAGGTTTCCGAATCTCGGGATTCAATGGTGGTCAGTTTTTGAATTTGCTCTTCGAGCCATTTATTAAAGAGTTCGTTCAATAGTTTTTGCCGTGTTGCTTCATCAAGTTGCGCCGAAATTAGCTTTTCTAAGCGTACAATAATATTCCATTCACCAATACGTACAGGGGGCCAAAGTTGACCCACTTCACTGGAAGTTAGCATTTTTGCAATTTTGTCATGGGGGGTCGTAACGGGAACTGGTCCGACAATCCCTCTAGTTTGCGCTTCCGGTCCCTCAGAATATTTCTGGGCAAGTTCTTCAAAGCTAGCTTCGTTATTTTGGAGGCGGAAGTAAAGTTCTGTTGCGGTGTTGTTATCTTTGGTTCGCAATAATGAATAAACCACTTGGTCAAGATCGCGTTTGCGTTGGAGAAAGTAAGATTCAACTTTAGACCCCCAATTGTCTTGCTTGAATTTGTTTAGCTTGTAATGACGTACAGCAATTTTCTCCAACTCCTGTTGAGTCAGGCGATAGTAATTCAGCCAGGCTTGCACTTGTTTGGCATCAGTGAGGCGATTCTGGTTTAAATATTGTTGTTTGGCCGTTTCTACTTCTTCTGCAGAGCATTCTATGTCCGCGATCGCGTGATCAATCACCAATTCCCGCAACAGTTTAGGGAGCATCTGATAGGTTTTCAGATGAGACAGGAGATTTTCTGGGGGAATTGGGGTTTGGTTAATTTTGATAACCTCGGTCATACTGTTATCCTTACATTTCTCCGATAGGTCGATGTGACCAGCTTACCAAGCCAGCCTCCGATCTTAGGAACAGCCCACCACACCGAAAGTGAGGGCTGCTGTTGAACAATGATGGCTTAAGAAAGCGCTAATTTGGCATTGCTTGTGAGGGGAAGATTCCCCCTTGTTCACTTTTTCCTAAGAATTTTTGATGGACAATTTCTTGGAAGGCTTCCATATTTTGCGACCAATTATCAATTTGAGCTTGCAGTTGGGAAGTATTATTTCCTTGTTGTTCAGACCGATAATTAAAGCTACCGGAAAATAATAGGGCGGGTACCGTTTGATTGGATTCATTTTGAGTCCGTAACTGCACCTCATTCACACTCAAGTTCAGTTGACATTGTTCTAGTTGATAAACAAAGTTAACCGAAGCTTGAGGCGTTCCATTTCCCACGTTTTGCCAAGGTCCAGAAGCAATTAATTGTTCGGTGATAAATTGACGGGGACTGCGAGTTTCATCATTGCCAAAACTAATAATGGTTTTTGGGGCAACGCTGACAGTTTGATAACCGGCTTGGGCAAACTTGGCAATAAATGTTTTTGCTATATTGGGAGCTTTCACGGATTGGGCATTTTGGGAATTAATGGGTTCAGCAAAAGTAATACTCCGTTGCTGCGCAACAATATTGACGCCGTTTTTAAAGTTTAAGCGCGCTTGCAGTTGGTTCAATACGGGTTGCCTTGCCAATTCCCAGTCGGCAGGAATAATACCCAGCGATCGCAGATTGTCCAACGTTAACATAGTTGGGTTTAAATTTTGAGCCGAAAGAGTAATAGCCAATTCTTGGATATCCATCGGCTGATTTAGGGGGTTGGAAGCAGCATCTGCCATAATTGTTTACCTTATTTTTATTGATTAACTTCCTTATAAGAGGATATCGGAAAACGGCACCGTTGAGTAAATGATGTTGGTTCTAAGTTAACTGGTAAGAGCGCGAAAATATAAGTTTCGTACTCACCTTCACTCCGGTATAGCCGAAGGCTTAGCCTCAGGATATCCTCGCTTCCCCACTACGTGGCGTCGCTAGTGTAGAGACCTTGGGGTACTAAATTGATAGCGGGACTTAAACGAAGTTTAAGCTAGAATGTAGCCGAAACTCGCTTGTATTTGCGACAAATACGTCCCAATTTTGTTGAATCCACTTCAGAAAACGATAAGTAATGGCAGTTCTAAAAGCCTCTAAGGCTTCACTAAATGTATTCAAAGATCGGTTTGACCAGATGCGTCTAAATCCTCCTGTTAGCTGATGCCAAATAATGAAGGTATAGGCACAGAAAACTAAAATGAAATGTCTTAAAAGACTTCGTTTGTCTCTGACCTGATATTTCTTCAGTCCTAAATTTCCCTTCGCTTCTCGGTAGAAAACTTCCACCCGCGGAAAGCGGGTGAGCGCTTGCAAGCCGGAATCAATTCCGGCTTGGTCGCTCACCCAATGTCTCTGGGAATAAGTTTTAACTACCCACTCGCTCCACGGTTTTTGGGTTAACATTAGTAATAAAATAGTCAATTTCAGTCGCTTCCGAAAAAGAGCAAGCATTCATGACGATAGCAATACTTCTCTTTCCTTCTAAACGTGAAATTTTCCCTTCTACTATGGCTACCCATAGCATTTTTGGTTGTTCTATCATTAACTGAACTTCTGTAAACTCCTCTGGGGAGAGTGATGCAGCTAGCTCATCCACCCGAATGCTTTCTTGAGACTTTCCA
>PXPI01000053.1 GCA_003021905.1 Cyanobacteria bacterium SW_9_44_58
GTGGGGTTGGGCATCGCCTCACTAAAAAACGCGAAGTCTCGGAAGCGAGATGGAGAAGCCCGCGTTCTATCCGTAGGATGAACGACGGGAGTATGTCACCAAGAATGACTCATGCTAACGCAAGAGCAATTGATCAAACAACTTCAGAAAGAATATCCTCACCTTGTCACTGAGTACGGAGTCAAAAACGTCGGCATTTTTGGTTCTTATGCGAAGGGAATTCCCACAGAGACTAGTGATATTGATTTAATCATTGAGTTTGAGTATCCCATCGGTTTCAAATTCATTGAACTTGTAGAATACCTAGAAAATGTTTTTGGTAAAAAAGTGGATATATTGACCCCTGCTGGTATCCAAGCAATGCGATTAGACCAGGTTGCTCAAGATATCACCAATAGCATTGTATATGTCTGAGCGGAGCAATCGAGAGTATTTGCACGACATTCAAGAAGCAAGTCGTCGCATTGCAACCTATACAGCGGGAATGACAGAGCAAACTTTTTGGGAAGATTCAAAAACACAAGATGCTGTGATTCGCAATCTAGAAATTATTGGTGAAGCAACGAAAAATTTGACCAATGAAGTACGAGAAAGATATCCTGAAATTCCCTGGAAAAGTATGGCTGGTCTTCGAGATCGATTAATACACAATTATTTTGGTGTTAACCTTGATATTGTGTGGCAGATTGTTGTCCAAGAATTGACGAAGGTCAGTTCACAATTAGAAATAATTTTAAATGAAAACAATTTGTAATCAATCGTCAGATTTAGTGCTAGAATAAATCACTAAAAATAGAAACCATCAATCTTAATTCCTCGCTGTTCCATCATTTTGTGGAATAACGGCGTTGTTGCGGCTTGTTCCACTGACCAAACTCCCGGTTGGACAATGTCTTGATTCAGTAATAATTGCGCAATGCTTCCTGCTCCCATTCCAGCCGCGATCGCGGTATGATCATGGAAGAACTGCAATCCATAAGTTTGGTCTTGACCATCTTTCTGTCCCTGCACATCAACGCAAACTGCAATTCCCACACCACTCCAAACATCAGTGACTCGCGCCATGGCTAAACTCATTTTTGATAATCCCTCAATAACCCATGGATTTTGTAAAACTGATTTTGGTACTCTCTGAGCAACCATACCCGTTAAATCATTATAAAACTCAGGGATAGAACCAAATTTGGTAACCACTGTTTTCACTGGAAAAGACCGAGCAAGGGTATAGGTTTCAGCAACATCAAACCAATAAACATTGGCTTCTCCATAATGGGGAAAGGTGATCTGTTCTGCTTCACTATAAGGAAGAACTTGTTGCCATTGTCCTTGAAGCCATGCCGAAAACGGGGATTGCAATCCTAAAAACGTCGTTCGCATCACTGTTAAACCAGCGCCCCCTGACCCGGCAACCACATAATTTAAATGAATTGAATCTGTTGTCTCTAGGGTTTCTACCCCTTCCCGCGCCATTAAATTGGAAATGCCAGGAAATACACCAGTATGTAAAATTGCCGTTACACCAGCTTCCTTGGCTTGTTCATGATAGCCGGCAACTTGGCAATGAAATGAACGATGATCGCTAACATCAATGTAATTAACGCCTTGTTCAATGCAACTTTTTAAAACCCGGCCATCACGTTTGTGAAACGGCCCTGCCCCATGAACCACTAAATCAAAGTCGGAAATAATTTCTGGTATTTTGTCTAAATTGTTCAAATTGAACTGCAAAAATGGAAAATCTTGGATAAAAGAAAAGTTGCGTCCCGTTACAGTGACTTTTGCTTGGGTTTGTTTCTGAATATCCTTAGCAATACAGTGACCAATATGGCCGGTTCCACCAATCACTAATACTTGTTTTGTCACAGTTGCCCCCAATAACAACAATTTTGAAAAGATTTGCTAAGTTTAAAAGGAAGAATTTGTAATATTACTAAATACTTATCCGCTAACGCCCCTATTTCTCAAAGTTACGTCTAAATTCAAGGAATTAATATCGAGGTTATCATGCTAACTACCTATTTTTCTCCTCAACAAACATCTTCCTTTTCCAGGCAAAATCTCCAACAGCTGAAAGAAATTTGGCAAACGATTGACGCCCATAGTTGTCCCCATCATTATAATTTTCATATGCATACTGTTTGCTCTGATGGGCAACTCACGCCAGAAGACGTGATCCAACAGGCGATCAAAATTGGCTTGCAAGGATTGGCGATTACCGATCACCATACCGTCCAGGGCTATCATATCGCTAGGGATTATCTACAAAGTTACGAAGATAATGCACCGTCGCTGCCTCAGCTTTGGACAGGCGTCGAAATTACCTCCCTGTTAATGGAGACAGACGTTCATATTTTGGGTTATGGTTTTGATCCGAATCATCCCTCGATTGTTCCCTATGGACAAGGGGAAGAGCCGGTCGGAGGCTTAGCCCAAGCGGAAAAGGTCATTGCAGGGATTCATCAAGCAGGCGGATTGGCAGTTTTAGCCCATCCAGAACGTTATCGCCGCCCGGCCAAAGCGTTGATTCCGAAAGCCGTTGAATTAGGAATTGACGGGGTAGAAACCTACTACGCCTATAAAAATCTCATACCTTGGCAACCGACGCCTGAACAAACCGCCCAAGTTAAAGCACTCAGCGACCAGTACGGTTTGTTTAATACCTGTGGCACTGATACGCATGGGGTGAGTTTGCTGCGTCGCGTTTAATCGAGGCGACACCGAAACAAAACTCCACTCGCCTGATTGGCGCGGTTTAAAAACTTGATACTCTCTCCAGGACGCCCACACATTCTAAATGCTTGGTTTGCGGGAACAAATCCAATCCCACAACATCTTGCAATTGATAGGTTTCTCGACACAATGACTCCAAATTGCGGGCAAAACTCTCAGGGTTGCAACTGACATACACTAACTGTTGCGGGGGTGATTGCAAAATTTGTTTGAGCACTTTTTTGGGCAGTCCGCTGCGAGGGGGATCAACAATTAAACTGGATTTTTCTGCCGGAAGATCTGCTAAAAACTGAGAAAGCTGATCTTCTGTTTTCCCTCGGAAAATCCGCAGGTTGTCTATGGCTAAATTTTCTTGATTTTGTTTGGCCGCTTCAATGGCTAAGAGATTATCTTCAATGCCAATGACGTGTTGGGCAAAGGGGGCACTCATTAATCCAAACAATCCCATGCCGCAATAACTTTCCAGTAGAACTTTAGGCTGAAACTCTCGTATGGGGCGCACTACTTGTTCCACTAAGGTAGGAAGCATGGGCGTACTGCCTTGCCAAAACGCATGGGCAGGAACCACTAATTGGTAGGTAACGCCAGTGAGGGGATGGGTTAATTCTTCCTTTAACCAAGCCACCTCCTCAGAATTGGGATTTTCGGGACCAATATACACTTCTCCCAGTTTAGTGCCCCGAATCAAAACATTGAAAATGCCTTGGTCCGTCCAACTTTGAAAATGTTCTTGACGCTGCTGTTGTAGGGCTTGATCCACACTTTCCACACAAATGGGGCATTCTTCGTTGCGCATCATGTCCACGCCTAAAACCTGCCAAAATCCCGGTTCTCCAGGGCCATGCAACTTGATGCTGTTGCGGTAGCGATAAGGGTTAGGAGAACCAATGATGCCTCGCAGAGGGAGGGGCGTTGCGGGATGGGTTTCGTCAAAATAGCTGGTGAGGCGAGATTCTTTGATGGCGAGTTGTTTTTCGTAGCGAATATGTTGAAACTGACAGCCGGCACAAGCCGTAAAATGTTGGCATTCCGGCGTTACGCGATCGCGACTGGGATTGAGAATTTCCACTGGCTTCAGCAGCATCCGGCGTTTCCAATTGCGAACCACTTCCCCCCGTATGGTTTCTCCAGGGATACTGCCGGGAACAACCACAGTTTTCCCTTGTAATGCGGTTTCCCCAAGATATTTATTATTAAAATGCTCAATGGTGACAGTAAGACTGTCTCCGATTTGTAATTGTTTGAGATTGACTGTGTCTTCGGATTGAACCATTAATTGCCAATAGTTGCAGGATGATAGGGAAACAAAATCAAAATCTAGGGGCGAACCGGCAGTTCGCCCTTCCAGTCCAGCCAATTAACTGAAAATACCGCTTAAACCGTTGCCAATTCCGGTTCTGAGTGTTTACTATTGCGAATATCCTCGATCGCGCTGGCGTAATCATTAGCTTTGAATACCGCCGAACCAGCGACAATCGCGTTCGCGCCGGCTTCTAAAACTTGCCATGTATTATTGGCTTTGAGGCCGCCGTCCACTTCAATCCAGGGATCAAGGCCACGTTCGTCGCAGATTTGCCGCAATTGACGGATTTTAGGAACCACGCCGGAAATAAACTTCTGTCCGCCAAAACCGGGATTGACACTCATAATTAGAACTAAATCGCAAAGTTCTAAGGCATAGTCAATAAGATGCAAAGGTGTTGCTGGATTTAAAACTACACCAGCTTGCTTGCCTTGGTCTTTAATCAACTGTAGGGTGCGGTGCAAGTGGGGAGAGGCATTGTGTTCCGCGTGAACAGAAATAATGTCGGCCCCGGCTTGGGCAAAGTCGGCGACATATTTTTCCGGTTCCACAATCATTAAGTGGACATCAAGGAGTTTATCGGTGATGGGGCGAATGGCGTTAACAACCAAGGGACCAATGGTAATGTTAGGGACAAAGCGCCCATCCATTACATCCACATGAATCCAGTCCGCCCCAGCTTGGTCAACTGCTTTAACTTCTTCTCCTAAACGACTGAAATCGGCAGATAAAATAGAAGGAGCAATAACTGTTTGTTTTTGGCTCATAGTGAGCAAACCTCAATTATTTTTTATATTTAGTGTCAATTTTAACAAAAATTGGTATAGCTCTTCGAAATCCCTGGCAAGTTTACGATGAAAAAAACGGTAGTTGGCATTTTTGGCAGTCTCAGCGGGTTATGTTTAATCGGCCCCCTGTTGGCCTTGGAAGAATCTGTAGGCCCTGCCGGAATCAAGGCTTATCGTCTCCATCAACCGCCCTATAATTTATTGGGACGGAAAATTGCCATTGGACAGGTAGAAATTGGTCGTGCCGCGAAATTTGGCTGGGATAAAGCTGCTTCCGGGGATTATGTCCTGGAAGTGGCAGAAGCATTTTATCGCGATCGCGCGGCAAATCCCAACCAACACCTAGATCCCCATGCCGCGATGGTTGCAACTGTCATGGTATCTCAAGAAAAAGGGTTGCGCGGGGTAGCCCCCGAAGCTAAACTCTATAGCAGTGCTGTGGGGTCATTGCGTTACACAGACCAACCGGAAGAATGCCTGACAACCCAACATACGGCCTTACAAAACAGCGGCGATGTCAGGGCGATTAATTTCAGTTTTGGCGAATCCTTAGACCGCGACCCGCGAGAGAATGCGAAACTAGATGGCAATGCCTTGCTCACCCGCTGTATTGACTGGTCGGCACGGGTGCATGATGTATTGTATGTGGTGGCTGGGAACCAAGGAAAAGGAGGAATTCCCATTCCCACTGATCAGTACAATGGGGTTACCGTGGCTTATAGTACGCAAAAACAGGGTAGTTATACGAAGGTCGATTTTCCCAACCTGAGTGAGCAACCGCGAGGTATTGGCCGACGCTTGATTGAAAAAGAGATTAATACCCAAGGACGCACTGGGGTGAGTTTAGTGGCCCCTGGCAATGACATTACAGTTTACCATCCTGAACAGGGAACCGTTCGCGTTAGCGGCAGCAGTTTTGCCGCCCCGCACGTCACCGGTACCGTTGCCCTATTGCAAGAATACAGCGATCGCGTTTTAAAGGATCTAGACAAGTTTTCCGCTTCTCCGTTGCCAGCGCGTTGGAGTTTGGATAGCCGCCGTCATGAAGTCATGAAAGCGGTATTGCTGAATTCTGCCGATAAAATTAAGAATCAAGCTGCTTCTATGAGTCGCACCCTGTATAATAAACAAAATCAGACTTGGCTGGATTCGGAGGCCTACCAAAATCCCAAACGTCCCTTAGACTTGCAAATGGGGGCAGGCCATCTCAATGCCTTCCGTGCTTATCAACAATTTAGCGCCGGGCAATGGTCTCCCGAAAAAACGGTGCCGAATCGAGGGTGGAATTATCAATCGGTAGAAACCAAAGGTTATCAAGACTATGAAATTGCCCAACCTTTAAAGGCAGGGAGTTATGCAACCATTACCTTAGCTTGGGATCGTTATGTGGAACTCAACGATAAAAATCATAATCAACGGTTTGATCCCGGCGAAAATTTTCGCGATCGCGGTCTCAATAATCTCGATGTTTTTTTAATGCCAGTTGGCCAAGAAGCATCTTCAAAATATACTTGCGCTTCCACCAGCAATATCGACAGTGTGGAACATATTTTCTGTCAAATTCCAGAGACAGGAAAGTACAAAATTCGTGTTCAATTTACGGAACAAACCCATCAATCGGTACAGCCTTACGGATTAGCTTGGTGGACAATTTCTGATTGAACAGTTTTTTGCACTTGCTGTAAATATTGTTTCACAGCTTGCGCTTCTGCACCAGGTAGGGGAAAGTCTCCCAATACCTTTAATACAGTCTGATCCGTTTCTGAATCTAGCTGGACTAATGAAGAATCTAAGGGTTGGTCATATTGCCAAAACTGCTCTAAATTAACAACTGAATCAACAGAATTGACAGTCGCCTCCTCAGTTTCTGTTACCTCTTCATTTTGAGAAGAAGAGGCCTCACTTTCACTGATTTGTTGAGAAGAAGTTTCTAAACGTTGCTGGCGAATTGTTCGAATTTGGGCTAAAATTTCATCCTTGGTTCGGCCCCGCAATTGGAATAAAACAAAGGGATCTTCACTAAAGCGATCTGCCAGTTCATAATAAACGGCAGCAATGTGTTTGCAAGGATTTTTGGGATCAGGACAACTGCAACGGGAATGAACATCGGAGAGGGAAAACGGAAACAAACTCAACCCATTGGCAATAAAGACATCTTCAATATTTTCCGGCATTTCTCCGGCTAATAATTGAGCTGAAAAAATCGCTTTTTCCGCCAAACTATGGATGACATAATCCCAATCCTCATCGCTGAACAGATCCAATTTAATCCAAAGTTCATAGGGTTCCTCGGCAGTGCCTTGCACTTGCGCCGTTACTTTTGCTCCCTCAAAATTAATGCTAAGGATATTGCCTTCTCGGGCGTAGTTTCGCCCCCGTTCCAGGCGTTTTTTGAAGCGGTACTTTTCTAATAAGTCAAGCCATTGCAAAACCCACCATTCTCGTTTTGGCGCTTCTGCGGTCATAGTTGTTAGTTATTCCTTAACGCTATCCGGGATATGAGGTTCAAGGTTCATTCTAATACGAAAAAAGCAGCCTGCCTTCGCGACAGACTGCTGGGCGTTGGGAAGGCGAGGCGGGCTTACATCATGCCCATACCTCCCATGCCTCCCATACCGCCCATACCGCCCATGCCGCCCATGGCGGCGGATGGATCGGCACCACCACCGGCTTCTTCTTCTTGGGGTTCTTCAACAACCAAGGCTTCGGTGGTGATAATCATGCCGGCAATGGAACCGGCGTGTTGAACTGCAGAACGAACAACTTTCGCCGGGTCGATAATACCGGCGGCAATCATATCTTCATATTCGCCGGTGAGGGCATTGTAGCCCACATTAAATTCCGTATCCCGGACTTTTTCTACAACGACTGAGCCTTCTGCACCGGCATTATCAGCCATTTGCATCAAAGGCGCATCTAAGGCATGTTTGACTAAGTCGGCACCAATGCGTTCTTCAGGGTGGGTCAGCCGATTCTTGAATTCTTCCACTTTGGTCGCTAAGTGAATCAAGGTGGTGCCGCCGCCGGGAACAATTCCTTCTTCTACTGCCGCTTTCGTGGCGTTGAGTGCGTCTTCAATGCGGAGTTTCCGTTCTTTCAGTTCGGTTTCGGTTGCTGCACCCACCTTAATAACCGCAACGCCGCCGGCGAGTTTTGCGATGCGTTTCTGCAATTTCTCGCGATCGTATTCGGAATCAGTTTGTTGCAGTTCGTTGCGAATTTGGGCCACTCGCTTGTCAACGTCGGCTTTGTTTTCACCGTTGGAGACAATCACTGTATTGTCTTTATTAATGGTGACCCGGCGGGCAGTACCCAACATATCAACGGATACCGAATCCAGGGTTAAGCCCACTTCTTCAGAAATCAGCTGTCCGCCGGTGAGAACAGCAATATCTTGCAGCATTTGCTTGCGGCGATCGCCGAAGCCAGGGGCTTTAATTGCGGCAACATTGAGAACGCCCCGTGATTTGTTGACTACGAGTGTTGCTAGGGCTTCTCCTTCAATATCATCAGCAATAATGAGGAAGGGCTGTCCTTGTTTAGAAACTTGTTCTAATAGCGTTACTAATTCTTGGATCGCGCTGATTTTCTTATCGGTAATTAAAATACGGGGATTTTCAAACTCAACGATTTGCCGTTCTTGGTCCGTGATAAAGTAAGGGGAAAGATAGCCGCGATCGATTTCCATCCCCTCGACAACATCCAGTTCTGTGGTAAGAGAACTGGATTCTTCGACCGTAATAACACCATCTTTGGTTACTTTTTCCATAGCTTGGGCGATCATCTGCCCAATTTCTTCGTCGTTTCCGGCAGAAACCGTAGCAACTTGCGCAATGCTTTCCTCTTTTTCCACAGGCTTAGCAACATTGGCAATTTCCTCGACTAGATAATTAACGGTTTTTTCAATGCCGCTACGGATGGCAACTGGGTTTGATCCAGCAGCAACGTTTTTCAAGCCATCGTGAATCATCGCTTGGGCCAGTACTGTAGCGGTCGTGGTACCATCCCCAGCAACATCATTGGTTTTAGAAGCGACTTCTTGAATTAAGCGAGCACCGGTATTTTCTAAGGGATCTTCCAGTTCAATTTCTTTGGCTGCGGTAATCCCGTCGTTTACAATTTGGGGCGTACCATACTGTTGTTCTAATAAAACATTGCGCCCTTTTGGTCCCAGGGTGATGCGAATGGCATCAGCTAGCGCATCCACGCCTTTTTCCAGGGAGCGTCTTGCTTTTTCGTTAAAAGATACGATTTTTGGCATCGTTGTTACTTCTCTTGTCGTCGTCCGTCTATCGTTAATTTAGCACTCTCTCTAAACGAGTGCTAAGCCTTTGCCGAGTAGGGATATCCGAACGTAATTGGTTAGTTGTTCCTCCTTTGCCCGAATTATCAGTAATTTTTGGCTTGGTGAATGAAAACTTGCTGCAATGAGGCTAAAAACGCCTCACAAGCACTGGTAAAAGCCGTTGTGGACTCGTAAGGGAGAACATTGCGTCCAGGGAGGATTTTACCTTGTCCATTGGGAAGAACGCGACAATAGTGTTCCATGCGTTGTTGGGGAGATTCTGACTGCCTCTCTTCGCTAATGCTAGAGGCGGAATCTCCCATTAAGACAAGCGTGGGTTGAGAAATGGACGCGATCGCGCTTTCATAATTTTTGCGCCAAAATCCTGCTAAAAAGGAAAATACTGCATGACGGGTTTCCAAATCCTGCGCTCCCGCTTTCAGCATGTTCAGCCAGTGGGAATCCACATCGTCTTCTTTGGCGAATAACTGGCGGATCGAAAATGACCATAAAAAGTTGCGGCGACGGGCATAACGATAAAAAAGGCCGCCCAGGGGAGAATTGAATAGATTCCACAGCAACTTTTGTTGCCGGCGCGATCGCGCTTCGGTAATCAGCGACAGAGGAGGCGGTCCCGCTAAAATCAAGCCGGCAATTTCAGGAGAGGGCTTTAGAGCTAGCAATTCTAGGGCAATGGGAAAAGATGCCCCTTGGACAACCACCACCACAGGCTTTTTAATCACGGTTTCTATCAAGGTTTTTAAAGGGCCAGCAAAATCTTCTGGACCATAAGCCGCTCGCGGTAGGGCACTTTCACCACACCCTAATAAATCCGGATTATAAACGGTTTCTAAACGACCGCGCCCTTGCCATTGCTGACAAAAGCGATCCCAAAACTGTCGAGATAAGCCCACCCCAATCGGGTGAATCAACAATAACGCGACTGAGGAACTCTCATTCACGGCATGGGACTCATAAACTTCGTAGGCGCATTGATAGCCATTCCAAGTATAAAACTGAGTTGTTGTTTCTTGAGAAAGCATAAGAAATAATTGACACGTAATAACGAATTATTAGTTACTGAGCTATACTTAATTCTATTGAGCTGAACCAGACAAGAGAGACCTAATGAAAGGATCAGTTATTATCGCATTTATTATTCGGTTAAGGTAACAAGCAATCTGGCAATAGGGAACCCATCTTAATTATAGCTAAACAGTAAAAAATATCTTAAGCGTTTCTCTTGCTAAGTCTGAGCGTGCTATATTATTAATAATTAATTTGTACCGGTTTAAATATCGGTAACAAACAAAAGTTATCAAGAATCTGTAGAGACATGATAGAAAACGCCTCTACAGATTTGAACCAAACTATTCTTTTTTAATGTCCCGCGCCATATTTCTGAACATATCTAAACTAGGGTCTGACTGACGGCGTTGCTCAATTGCGGGATCATTATTAGCAGAAGCAGTGGGATTAGGAGGCGTCGGTTCGGGGGAAGATTGGAATGGCTGATTATTATTCGTTTGATCCCCGTTGTTTTTAGAAAGGGATTTTTTTTGTAAAGCAGAAACTTCTTCCACTCGCTCTTGTCCTTCTGGATTGCTTAAGGTTTTGGGAAAGCTCTTTTTACTGGTATTGGGTTGACGCATATAATCAATATCGCCATAAGTTTTCGCTTCATCTGGGTCCAGAAAAAAGGCTTTTTGGTTTTGTTGTTGGGATGGATTGTCGTTATTATTAGATTTAGATTTAGATCCAAAGAGCGTTGTAATGACAGAGCCAAATAGTTTTTTAATGAATCCGATCATGAGTATTTTTTCAGTCCCTAAAAACAGGAGTTTCTAATGCTTAATCTTTTTTTAAGGTAACATAGCTTTACTAATGCTGGGAAATCAATCGTTACTGCCTCTATGACTAAGTCTGCAATTACTCCCAATCAGCTTGCTTGTTCTCGAAACGAACAGATTCGGCTTCTTGTTCTCGATATTGACGGAACAATTGCCGGAGAATCCAATGAAGTAACTCAGAGGGTGATTAACGCCCTAGAAGCGGTTAAAGCGCAGGGAATTAAGGTAACTCTTGCAACAGGACGCATGTATTGCTCAGCCTTATATTTTGCGCAAGCGATTGGAACCGACTTGCCAATTATCTGCTATAACGGGGCTTGGATTCAATCCCCACAAACCGAGGATCGAGTCTGGCACTTACCGGTTCCGATTCATTTAGCAACAGAACTGCTTGATTATTGCGAAAAACCGGAATGGCGCTCCCTTCTTGATGTTCATTTTTATTTGAACGATCAACTGTATGTGCGAGAAATAACTGAAGAAACGCGATTTTATATTGAGCGCAGTCGGATTCAAGCCAATGCTGTTGGCGATCTTCGTTACCTTTTAGATCAGGGGCCAACCAAAGTCTTGGCAATGAGCAGCAATCCAGAAGTGACCCATCGCCTGATTTCTGAAATTAAGCAACGTTATTGCGACAACCAGTTATATTTGACCCAATCCAATCCTTATTTTTTTGAAGCCTGTCATCCTGGGGCGAGTAAAGGCAAAGCACTACGCTATCTTGTGGAAGAACAATTGAATCTCAAACCGGAAAATACCATCGCAATCGGCGATAATTTTAACGATATAGAAATGTTGAATTATGCCGCATTAGGCATTGCTATGGGAGATGCCCCAGCAGAAGTTCAAGCGCAAGCGGATTGGGTTGCCCCGAATGTGGAAGCCGATGGGGTAGTTGCTGCTTTGAATAAGTTTCTGCTGAGTTAAATATGGAAAAGCCTTAGGAATTTGCTTGCTATCTCTCATGGGAAGAAAAAAATTGCCACAGCGTTAATTTTTATTTCCGGGAATCTGTTTGGGGATTTTTCACTTTTCCAGAAAAAAAACAGGAAAAAAGAATTAATAATTAATACTTAAATTAGTGGGACAAAACCAACTTTTAAATGACTGGCTAGATTAAGTGTTTTCCTCATATTTGTTGCGGCTTAACAGTAATTATCATAAAAGGTGATCAAGAATTAATGGTTTATGTGATATTTAGAGCAACAAATTATAGAATTTTCCGTCAAAATAAAAGTAATATCAAATTTTAAATAGCCAGTAGTTGTTGGAAACTGCTCCTAAATCAAATTAAATAAAGAGTATCTTGAAGATGAATAAAGCAAGTATGATTAAACAGGAAGAACATGATTATAATCAGATCAAAATGGGTGCTGATTCGCCAACATCTAGCTCACTCGAAAAATCTCCCGATTAAAAAAAACCACCGAAATCAAGCCTACAATCGCACAAACAAATGGCATCATCTCAACCGACTTATTCTGAGGGACAAGGCGAAAACGTAGAACACTCTGCACCTCCGGAAAAATTATTGGAAAACCAAACTCCAATGATTACCCTGACGCTGCTCCATCCTCAACAATCAGTTGCTGTTCAAACCTGGCGTTTTGAGCCCCAATCATCGATTAAAATTGGCCGTTCTAGAAATAATGAAGTTACCCTCTATAGTGCTGTTGTCTCCCGCCACCATGTCGAAATTCGACGTCAAGGAAAAGAGTGGGAACTCATTAGTTTAGGCTCCAATGGAACATTTTGCGAAGGAAAACGCATTCGTCGCACTCCTGTTAAAAATGGGATGGTCATTCGTTTAGCCAGTTCAGGGCCTCAAATTCAGATTGAGATGGATATGCTCACTGAGGAGAAAAAACCATCCCTTGGCAAATCATCTCAGGGCACAGTCTCTCAGCAAAATAAACATCAAGCGGATGCGAGCGGAAAACAATCTCGTTCCACTACACTGCCGCCAGAAGAGCTAGAGAAAGCTAAGGAAACGCAAATGGATTAAGTTTTTTGATTCACGGCAAAGCCCGAGTTTAATGCTTCACAAGCGGCGGTGGTAATCGTGTAAATTTGATCGTCGCTTAACGGCTTTATTGTCTTGAAACTCAATCCTGTGTTCAACCATAGCAAATACTCTATATTGCCTGCAGGGCCACGAATTGGCGACCAAGTCAATCCGCAGGGAGTCCAACCCATTTTTTCAGTGGCAGTTATTACTTGAGCGATTCCAGTATTGTGATCTTGCGGGGAACGAACGACGCCTTTTTCCCCAACGCGATCGCGCCCCACTTCAAACTGAGGCTTGACTAATAGCACTGCTTCCCGAGGCGGCGTTAATAAGGCCCACAATGGGGCTAAAACTTTTGTTAAAGAAATAAAAGACAAATCCAGAACAGCAAAGTCAGCATAAGGGGCATTTCCATATAATGCTTCCGGTTCTAAATAGCGCAAATTCGTGCGTTCTTTTAAGATTACCCGTTGATCTTGACGCAATTGCCAGGCCACTTGCCCATAGCCCACATCAACACCATAAACTTGTTTTGCCCCTGCCTTTAGCAAACAGTCTGTAAAGCCGCCGGTAGAAATCCCCCCATCAAGACAAATCCGTCCAGTCACAGCAATATCAAATTCTGATAAAGCTTTGGCCAGTTTTTCGCCTCCCCGCGAGACATAAGGAGGCGGTTGCACCACTGTCAGAGGTGCCTCTGCATTCACAAGGATACCTGGTTTATCAATCACTTGATCGTTAACCTTCACTTCCCCGGCGCGAATCAACCGTTGGGCTTTCTGACGGGATTCACAAAATTCGCGAGTAACCAGCAGCCTATCAAGACGTTCCTTTGCCATCAGCTTTCTCCAAATTATAAAAATCCCCCCTTACTCAAAAGGGAGGATTGTCAATGAACCAAAAGACTCCTTTAGAACAAGCCTAAAGTTAAAGATTCTTCTAAGGGATAAGTAGCGCCAATTCCTAACCAAAGGGTAACCACAGTGCCAAATAAGAACACAGCAGTGGCTACCGGACGACGGAACGGGTTTTGGAACTTGTTGACATTCTCAATGAAGGGAAGCAGCATTAACCCTAGCGGAATGGACCCCATTGCCACAATTCCTAAAAGTTTATTGGGAACAATCCGCAAAATTTGGAAAACCGGATAGAAATACCATTCCGGGAGAATTTCTAAAGGCGTGGCAAAGGGATCTGCCGGTTCTCCAACAACCATGGCAGGATCCAGTACGGCTAATCCCACACAAAGCCCAATTGTCCCTAAAATAACCACAGGGAAAGTATAGAGTAAATCATTGGGCCAGGCCGGTTCGCCATAGTAGTTGTGACCCATTCCTTGGGCAAGCTTGGCCCGTAGTTTGGGATCGCTTAAATCAGGTTTTTTTAAGGTGGACATTGTTATTTTGTTCTCCTCTTGACAGTGTTAAGACAACTTCTCAGATCGCGCTTTACAAGGGGCCGGAAATGCCCTGTTTACGGATCATGAGGAAGTGTAGCAACATAAAGACAGCAATGAACCAGGGTAAAACAAAGGTATGCAAGCTATAGAAACGGGTCAGTGTTGCCTGCCCGACGCTAGCATCGCCTCGAATCAATTCGACAATCAAAGGACCAACCCCAGGAATTGCTTCTGGAACCCCGGAGACAATTTTGACTGCCCAATAACCGATTTGATCCCAAGGAAGGGAATAGCCCGTTACACCAAAGGAAACCGTAATGACTGCTAGAATGACGCCGGTAATCCAAGTCAGTTCTCGGGGCTTTTTAAAGCCGCCGGTCAAATAGACCCGGAACGTATGGAGAATCATCATCAGCACCATCATACTGGCTGACCAGCGATGGATGGAACGGATCAGCCAACCGAAGTTTACTTCGGTCATGAGATACTGAACAGAAGAAAAGGCTTCGGTAACAGTGGGCTTATAATAAAAGGTCATTGCAAAGCCCGTTGCAAACTGAATTAAAAAGCAGGTGAGGGTAATTCCACCGAGACAGTAAAAAATGTTAACGTGAGGTGGAACATATTTACCAGCAACGTCATCTGAGATGGCCTGCACATCCAGGCGCTCATCAAACCACTGATATATTTTAGAATCCGTTACTTGTTTTGTGAACATGAAGCCAGACTTCCTAGACTAAAAGCGTTATGTTTTTCTCCCCTTGACAATTTTGACATGTTTATCCTCCCTTTGCCTTTAGAATCGCTGAAGGAAGGAGGACATGGAAGGGGGACTGATTAAGGAAATAATACCTTTTTCCTACATAAACTTTAACATAATGTCTTTAAGATTACTGAGAAGCAAGTTCTGATAGAGTGTCCGTTTTTTCCTAAATCATGGGAATTTAATTGACTTTCTGTTTAAGATGGATCTAGTTCAGGGAAGCATAGTCACGTTAAATTAAGCCTAATAACTTAACAAAACGTAATACCTTCTCCCCCCTTGTCTTAGCTAAGCTTTCCCACCGCGTCGATTGATTGCGCGGCGTCTCAAACAGTTAGGATATAGAAGAACCGATTTTGGAATTTTATTCCACTTTACTCATTTAAGTCTGGTTAGCCTCATTTTGGATTTAAGCAAGGTTTAGGCGCAATCGGATCTTGAAGAAACTCTGCGATTGTCTGGATTAATTAGCGTACTCAATAATGAAACGTACTTTTTGGCAAAAACTGTTTACAATTATTGTGGCGGTTGGTGTTGCTTGGTTTAGTTGCACTGGCCAGGGGACAGCAGCTTACTATAACGAAGAAGAAAAGATATTTCTCCAAGCCTGGCGCATTGTGAACCAGGCCTATTTAGATGAAAGTTTTAATGATCAAAATTGGTGGTTTGTTCGCAAACGCTTCCTAAAAGACGATTTTTCCAATCGCGAGGAGACCTATCAAGCGATTGAAGACATGTTAGCCACCCTCGATGATCCTTTTACCCGCTTGTTGCGGCCGGAACAGTATCGCAGCTTGCAAGTTAATACGTCGGGGGAACTTTCCGGTGTCGGTCTCCAAATTGATATTAATTCCCAAACCAAACAGTTGGAAGTAGTCACGCCCATTGATGGTTCACCGGCGGAAAAAGCTGGGATTAAGCCGCGCGATCGCGTTTTAGCCATTGATGGGGTAAAAACCGAAGGACTCTCTCTCGATGAGGCAGCCTCTCGCATGCGGGGAAAAGTGGGAACTCAGGTGACTCTAACCGTACAATCGGGACAAGGAAAAGATGCGATTACCCGAGAAGTGGAAATTGTGCGCGATCGCATTTCCCTCAATCCAGTTTATGCCAATCTTGATGCAACTAGTGCGGAAATGCCCATTGGCTATATCCGTCTTGCCCAATTTAGTGCCAATGCTAAGGAAGAAATTGCCCAAAAAATCATTGATTTGGAAAAGCAAGGGGCGCAAGGCTTTATTCTGGATTTGCGAAATAATCCCGGCGGCTTGCTGCAAGCAGGAATTGAAGTTGCCCGATTGTGGCTGGATTCGGGAACAGTCGTTTATACCGTGAATCGCCAAGGCATGATCGGCAGTTATGGGGCAAAAAAAGAGGAAGCGGTGACAGATGCTCCCTTAACGGTGCTGGTTAACCAAGGAAGCGCTAGTGCCAGCGAAATTTTAGCAAGCGCCTTACAGGACAATCATCGCGCTAACATTGTTGGAGAAACGACCTTTGGAAAAGGGTTAATTCAGTCTCTATTTGATTTGCCCGATGATTCCGGCATTGCGGTGACAGTAGCCAAGTACGAAACCCCGAATCATCGCGACATTAATGAAGCCGGAATTAACCCCGATTATACAGTGTCCCAGCCTTTGATTCCCTTCTCAAAGATGGGAACCCAAGAAGATAAACAATATCAAGAAGCGGCCAAATTGTTGGCAGAAAAAACAATGGTGGCCCAAAATTAGGACTTGGTTTGCTGTAATTGTTGCAGTAACACTGAGGCAATTTTTTTCGAAGCCCCCGGTTGTCCTCTAACCGATTGGAGGCGTGCGCGGATTGACCGCCGTTTTTCCGGATGTTCCAGCCAATCTAGGGCCATTTGCGCCACCTCTTGTGGGTCTAAATTCCCTACAAGTTCGGGAACAATTTCTTCTTTTGCCCAAATATTGGGCCAAGCAAACAGGCGTTTGTTTCGCAACACCAGCCAGTTAATCAGCTTGGCAAAACTTCCCCCCAGCAAGGGAATATTGGACAAAATCCCAGGAATGCCATCCCAAGCCCGCATGGCATCCAATTGGTAGGTAGGCAGCAACACAATCATGGGAATCGCTAACGCGCCTAATTCTGCCGTATTTGCTCCCACTGTGGTTAAACAGAACGAGCATTGGGAAAGCACATCATAGGCAGGGAATTTTGTCCAGAGAAGAATTTTCACCCCTTGTTCAGTTTCTAGATACGGCAGTTCTTCGGGCACAGAAGGAATGACGAGTGTTGCTCCCTTAAGCCCAAATTGCTTGAGAAGCCGGTTATAGTTAGGATCGGCATATTGAGCAAGGGTTTCTAGCTTGAGGGTTGGGGCCACTGGAATGATAAACTGGCTTTGAGAACGCTTTTGATAAATTAATTGCGCGATCGCGATGGTTAAAGGGACCCCCTGGAGCAGTTTTGCCGGTTTGGAGCCAGGCAAGATACCGATTAGATCAGTGCCGGTTTCTAAATTTAGACCGACAGGTTGTGTATTGAGAGCAATTTGCGAATCAGCCATAATGTCACCGACGATAGTAAGTTTGTGGCGATGAGATTGAGGAGCTTTTTGAATTAAGTCGGTGTTCATCACTAAAAAGTGATCAACCCAGCAATGCCAGCGTGTTTCCCACTCGGCATAGATGATAACTGGGTACCCGAGTCGTTTACCGATGACGATGGGGAAAAATTGGTCTCCCCCTAGAAATAAGACGATCCCTTGCTCGTACCAGTTCCAGTTCTCAGCAGTTTTTCCCCATAACAAAAAAGGGAAAAAAGCCTCAGCACTTTGAACTCGTGTGACTCCTGGAATAGCTTGGGCGATTCCTACCTCCTGCCCTGTAGCGTGAGGACAAGGAGATAGAACCACAGAAATTCTGATTCCTAGTTGCGGAGACTGATGAGACTGCAATGCTGCGACCACTGGGCGTACCCAAGTTAAAAGTTCTCCTGGCCCGTTACTGAGAATGAGAACGTCAACAGCATTGCTATATGACATATTATTCAAATAGTTACATTTTCTAAATTAACTCATGACTCCGGCAACTGCCTAGGAAAATAGAATGCAAATTGATAATTACTCACTAAAAATCAATCAATCATTAATCATGATTAATGATTCATTCTTGATCGTTGCACTTCTTGCCAAAGCGACTCGACTTCGGCTTGCAAATGCAAAAATTTAGCTTGCTGATCGGCTTTCCTAAGAGATTGTTCTAGCTTGTTTAGCCGCAGAGTTTCCTTTTGATCCGTTACTGACGGGGTAACGGTTTTATACATTAGCGCATTAGACATAAGATTAGCCTTTAGCACTCAAAAAGATGAGGTTATATTTCCAAAGTTTTATTATAACCTAAATTATTTTTTGATTCTGAGAACGGTATGGCAATTTTAAAACTGGCTTATTAGCCAATATTATCAACCCTTTACGACTTTTATAGGTAGCGGAAGAGACTCATCATGTTTAAGCCTACTCATTGCAATCAATAGTGAAATTTCAAATTGAACTCTGTTGCATCATTTCTAAATAAATATGTTCTAAACGAATGGATTCACGACTTAAAGAATCGAGAGGAATTCCGGTAAACTTATCCATAATTGTTTTTAAGTCTTGTGCCTGTGGCAACCAAAACGCTAAGTCATTCCCATAGCGGCGAGGGGTTAATCCTAATTCTTGTCCCCGTTGAATGGCTTTTTCTTTTTCTTGAGTTTTAATCATAACAATTTCTTCCGCAGGAATTGATTTTTTTAAAGTTTCTAGGGTGCCTTCGGCGATAATTTGTCCTGATTTGAGAAGGCCAAGGCGTTGACATAATTTTTCTGCTTCGTCTAACAAATGTGTTGTTAAAATAATGGTTATTCCTGTTTCTCGCAACTTATTAATTAATGACCAAATTTCATAACGGGTTTCGATGTCTAAGCCAGTTGTCGGTTCATCTAAAATCACTAATTCGGGATTATGGACTAAAGCAACAGCAATGTTTAAACGACGCTGCATGCCGCCGCTGAGATTGGCAACAATACTCCTAGCGCGATCGCGCAATTGAACCGCATCTAAACACCAGGCAATTTGTTCTTTTCGGTGTTGTTTATTTAAACCATACAATTGGGCATAAAAATTCAGGTTTTCCTGGCAGGAAAGACTTTGATAGAGTAAATTTTGTTGAGGGGCAATCCCAATTAAGGATTTGGTTGCAGCAGAAATGGGTTGTTGATTAAATTCAATCCTACCGCGATCGCGCTCTAATAAATTACAGATCAGATTAATGGTTGTGGTTTTCCCTGCCCCGTTAGGGCCTAATAAGCCGTAAACTTCCCGGGGATAGGCAGTGAGCGTCAAATTTCGCAAGACTTCCCGTGAACCATAGGATTTACAAACGCCATCCAGTTTTAGCACCCTTTACAGTCTCCTTTCTCGCACTAACATCCCTTGATACGATAACCAACCGCCTCCAACCATTACTAAACTAAAGATCATTAAAAATAATAGATGGGATTGCACTTGCGAGAGGGATTCTTCTTGTGCCCAAATTCCCAATAATGCCTGATTCATGTGATAAATGGGATTAAATTTCGCAATATTGAGTAAACTTTCTGGAAACAACGATGCCGGAAGAAACGTTCCCCCTAAAATGAGTAAAGGAACCCCAAACGCAGCCACCAAAGCATTCACATCTTCGGTGCGGCGGGCTAATTGGGTTCCCAGAATAAATCCCAAACCGACATAAGCAGCAATGCTCATTAAAATAATTAATAGACCCAACAACCAATACTGCTCAATTTGCGCCCCGAACAATGTTGCGACCAAGTACACCAGTATTCCTTGACCAATGCCAATACAGGCATGGGCAACAAAAATGCCCAGAAAATAGGATAAACCGCTCAAGGGAGAGAGGAAAAGCCGTTTTAGGGTGTGTTGTTCTCTCTCAGCAACCACTGTGGCAACACTGCCCCCTAAACAACTAAAAAAAAGGGCTGCCCCGACAAGGGTAACTGGCGCAGCATTGGTAAAGGCTTCTGCCGTTGACAAATTGGCTCGTTCTGCCAAAATAAAGCCGTTCAGCAACAAAATGGTAATGGGGAAAATTCCCCAAAAAATCAAGCTGCGCCGTCGTCGCCCTAATTCTAATAAAATGCGCTGGGCTACTGCTATGGTCTCGCGCCAATATTTCATTGTGTGAGGAGTTACTGCCTGTTTTTCTATGAGTCAACGTCAATCATCTAATGTTCTTTTCCGTTCGTCAATTTCTCGCCGTCGCGTCTTACAACTGTTAGGGTTGGGTGTCGCTACTAGTGCTCTGGGTTACTCCCGTATTGTGAAACCGGAACCCGCGATCGCGCAAACTAGCAATCTAACGCTTCCTTCCCAATTAAAAGAAACCAAGCGGGTCGTTGTCGTGGGCGCTGGCTTAGCCGGCTTAGCCTGTGCCTATGAACTGAGTCAACGCGGCTTTCAAGTGACCTTATTGGAAAAATCGCCGCAACTGGGAGGGAAAATTGCCAGCTGGCAAGTGCAAGTGGGAGAAGAAACTTTCCAAATGGAACACGGCTTCCATGGCTTCTTTCCACAGTATTATAACCTCAACCGTCTCCTAGAAGAACTAAAAATTGAAGACAATCTTCACTCCCTGGAGTTTTATTCCGTTGTTTTCCGTAATGGGGAATATAACCCGGAAGTATTTCGTCCGAATCATTCGGCCTTTCCTTGGAACGTAGTAGATTTAGCCATGTCTTCCTCCAACCTGATGCGTTGGGGAATTAATTTAACTGACCCGAAACATTGGGAAGTGTTTCGAGAAATTGGCGGTTTTAAGATTCCCGATACCTTTCACCGTTTAGATGATATCTCCGTGGCCGAGTGGGTTGCCGGCAGTTTTCCCCAGGGCTTATATGATTTATATTTCCTACCCTTTGCCAAATCAAGCCTCAATGCCCCCCATCAGTTAAGTGTTGGCGAACTCATGCAGTTTTTCCACTTCTACTTTTTTGGGAATCCCGAAGGACTCGCTTTTAATGGGACCAATGACGACATGGGAACCAGTATCGTTACTCCCATTGCCCAAGCCATCGAAAACAACGGGGGAACTATCATCCCGGAAGCGGAAGTGACGCAAGTTCAGTCTCAACAGGGAAAAATCACGCAACTTCGCTATCAACAAGGAACCAGGCAACCGCAAGCCCCATTTTGGGTGGAAAAAAATCCTCACCTTAGTAATGAGAAGATAACCTATTACGGCGCAGGAGATGCTGTTTATACCGCCACCGAAGCAGGAACCGAAGCCATTTCTTTAACTTGTACCCATCAAGGCTGTACGGTTCAACGACAAGCCAACGGTCAATTCCTGTGCCCTTGTCATGGTTCTTTATTTGCCGCTGACGGTACTGTATTAAGCGGTCCTGCCCAACAAAATTTACCGCGTTTAAAGGTGGTTCAACAAGATACCAATGCTGTGCAATTAGTGGGTAAAGATAATGATAACGCCGGAGAACACAACTTAGCCGCTGATTATTTTGTCTTCGCCACCGATGTTCCTGGGGTTCAACATCTATTTTCCCTGACTGAAGGCGATATTAGCCAACAACAACGAAATCGAATTAAGGAACTGGCAGTAGCGGATCCTTTTGCGGTGGCCAGATTTTGGTTTGATCAGGATTTTTCTTGGGAACACAGTTACTTTGCCTCCCTTTCCGGCTATCCTCTCACCGACAGCATTTGTCTTTATCACCGAATTCAACAAGAATACATTGCTTGGCACGAAAAAACTGGGGGGAGTGTAGTGGAACTTCATGCCTACTGCTACTCGGAAAGCGATTTTCCCGATCAAACTACCCTTCTCAATCACTTTGAGCGGGAACTGTATGAAATTGTTCCCGAATTGACCACAGCCACGCTGTTGCATCGAGAATTAGTCAATCAAAAGAATTTTTCCGGTTATCCCCCAGGCAGTTACGCCAACCGCCCAGAAACGGAAACCGAAATTGCCAATCTCTTTTTTGCCGGAGACTGGGTGAAAATGCCATTTCCCTGTGGTTTAATGGAACGTGCCGTCAGTAGCGGCTTTTTAGTCGCTAACGCTATTCTCAACAAGCAAGGGTTACAGCAACGCAAATTGTTATCGGTGAAACCGGAAGGAATTTTTACAATTTAATCTGCTATGGCATCATCTAAACAGTCTGTTCGGGAACTGGGCATTAATCCCAACCATTGGTATGCAGTTGCCCGAAGCAATGAAGTTGCGGGGCAGCCTCATGGGGTGACCCTGTGGAAACAGCCCATTGTTCTCTATCGGCAAAGCAATGGCGAAATTTGCGCCCTAGAAGACCGTTGTCCCCATCGTTTTGTGAAACTGAGTTCCGGTCAAGTGCAGGGCGACAGCTTAGAATGCGCCTATCATGGCTGGCAATTCAACAGTCAGGGACAATGTGTTTCCATTCCCTATTTAAGTGCCAAGCAAAAGTTGCCTCCCTGTCAATTGCGCCAGTATCCGGTACAGGAACAAGATGGATTTATTTGGCTATTTTTAGGCGATAGGAAACAAGCCCCAAATGTTCCGCGTTTTTCTGTGCCCGAATGGGATCATCTCAATTATATTGCCACAGTTTCCATCATTGATACCCAAGCCCATTATTCCTATCTCATTGAAAATTTAATGGATATGTATCATGGGCATTTGCATCAAAATTGGCAAGCTTGG
Source organism: Cyanobacteria bacterium SW_9_44_58 (assembly GCA_003021905.1). GTDB lineage: Bacteria > Cyanobacteriota > Cyanobacteriia > Cyanobacteriales > Rubidibacteraceae > Halothece. The sequence continues at coordinate 22,836 of PXPI01000053.1, forward strand.
ACAGATGCCAAGTTAGACAAAATTGAAGAAACAGAAAAACACGTTGACGGCTACTATCAGGCACAAAGTTATTATAAAATTGATAAAATTTGGTCAATTTCACAACTATTTTTTCCCGCATTAAGACAACTTCATCCTGAACCTTTGACAGTCAGTTATATTTATCCGCATTGGGTGTCCACCCTGGGAGATGACTTCAAAATTTATTGTTTATTTTGCCCCATTCATGAAACTGCCACCCGCGCTTATTTAATCCACTTTACCTCTCTCAATGCCTTTTGGCGACTCCATAAACTTCCCATTTGGTTTCGTCGCGATTTGAAAAATGCCTTATTTGGTTCGGCGCAACACTTATTAGATGGGCTAGTGCGTCAAGATGTAGCAATGATTGAACAAGAACAACAAGCTTACTTAGAAAATCCCCATCAAAAAGGCTATGAATTTAATCCTGTTTTAGGCAGTGTTCAGCGTTTAATTCACAGACAAGTTAATCAATCTTGAACCTCTCCCACTAAGCTCCTAATGTCGCTATAGTGGGAGATTCCTGCTTCAGACTCTTAACTAGATCGATCCGAAGATCAACCCCCGTCAGACCGTCTCCACAAGCATTTTTAAGGTGCGCTTGCGCTCTGCGCGGGAAACCCGCGCTCAGGTCGCACCTTTTAATGTCCACGGGCGTTCCGACCGCAGACAATCCTTCAGGTCTGCTTTCCAATGCGCGGGAAACCCGCGCTTGGGTCAGACCTCGATTTCTAATGACTTCAGCAGCCACCACGTCACGTGGGGCTATGTACTGGCATTCAGGACAATGATGCACTCTTACATTAAGAGTCTTTTTACCTGTATGCGCTCCACACTGACTACACTCTTGAGACGTGCCGTCTTTGTTGACTTTGCCAAAGTAAACATCACGCTTCCAACAAACCCATTGAAGGATGTTGACAAACTGACCGAAACCAGCATCAGCAGCGTGCTTAGACAGCATCCCTCTTTGCCAACTAATGAAGTTGATATCTTCAACAAAGATCATCCCTGCTCCATCGCATAATTGATGGGCTAACTTAAAGTGCCAGTCTTTACGGGCATCAGAGATGCGTTGATGAACTCTTGCTATTTTACGATTTAGTTTATGGCGATTATTTGACCCTTTCTTTTTATTCTTAAGCCTTCTTTGTAGCAATTTCAGCTTACGTTGAAGAGATTTTAAGAACCGAGGACGCTTAACCTCTAAACCATCGCTAGTAGCAACAAACTTGTCAAACCCTAAATCTAAACCTCTAGGGTGCCCATGAGGAAAGGGTTGGGGGACATCTACATCTAACTGAAGAGAGAGCATTACAAAATAACCAGAGGCTTTTCTAATCACTCTTGCTTGTTTAATGACAAACCCTTCGGGAATTTCCCTAGACTTTCTGAATTTAACCCATCCTAATTGAGGTAATTTGACTTGATTTCCTTTTACGGTTTCTTTCCCCAATTGAGGTATAACGTAAGACCTCATTCTATACTTATTCTTAAAACGAGGGAAACCAAACCCTCTAGATTTCATATCAGAAAAAGCCCGATCCAAAGTTCTTAAAACCTGTTGGATAACTTGAGCATTAATTGCTTTAAGTCGAGGGTTAGTTTTCTTCGCTTCAGTTAAAGCCTTTGCTTGTCTTTTGTAACTAGGATAAGGCTCATCAGGAGACATGATGTATTCCTGAACCAAAGAACAAGCATTAACGGGACACTTACGAGAATTAATCCAATCCTTTCTTTCTCTTAGCGCAAAATTCCAAACGGAACGACAAACATCAAGTGTCTGCTCAATAATGTCGATCTGTTGTTGACTTGGTTCTAGTCGGTACTCGTAAGAAAGTGTCAGCATTGAATTAATCAAGTCACTGAAGTTATTTAAACACAAACTTACACAACCTATTCATCTGTGTAAGGATGTCCTGACGGACTTTGTTTATTGGTCACGATTCATGAGGGGCTGTCGTCTGGGGTTTCCCCAGACGTTTATACGCCCCGTCTACCCGTTAAGCTCCTTACGTCGCTATAACGGGAGTCCTCTCGTGACATTAAGATAGGGCTTATTTTTGGGAATTCCTGACATTAGTATCCTGAAAGACTTGCGAAAAGGAAAAATCTGGGGCAGCTAAGACAAATACCGTCGAAGGTAAACCAGTCACTTTTCTTTGCATATCTTGATAATGTTGAGGGAAGGTTTCATCAGGCATTGCCATGCCTAAGAAAGAAATATCGGCATTGCGAGAGGTTTCTTGCAAAATCCGATCAAACGACCGACCGTCGGCAACAATCACTTGGGGCATGGCACTGATTCGCGATTGGGTAAGGAGTCGGTTGAGGTTATTCCGTGCCGGCAGAACTGCACTTTGGTGATTAACAACGAGTTTCAGGTAAATGTTTGCCTCTCGCCAACGGATGTCACTACGGAGTAAATCGGCTAACAGCAACATTAATCCGCCATTGGCTTGCATACTGCCGCCCCACCAAATATCAATGCGGCGGCGTTTCCCAAATCCTCGTTCATGGTTTTCTCGGAAGATAATGATATTCCGTTTTGATTGGTGAATTTGCCTGACCATCTGGCAGTAATTATTCAGATGATAAGATGAGCTAGTATCTCCCAGTAGAATCGTATTGGGAACAATGGGTCCTAAACCATAAGTTTCAACCAGATGTTGTACGCCAGTAAAGGTATCATTTGCCATCACAACACGGACTAACGCTTGTACGCCTTTTTTATCTAAGTATTTACGAATCCGCCGTTCCATTTGTCCTTGTTGGACTAACCCGCGAGATCCGCTTTTCAAAACACTAGAAACAGTAATTAGACCGCGTTTATGAATAAGAGAGTCCGCTAGTTCAATGAGAGACCAACGTTTACTGGGTGCCCCCGACAAAACCAAAATGTGCGGTCGCCAGTTTTTGGGGTCTTCCTCCCGGTAAGTTTGGTCCAGTTGATAAATGCCAATGCGGAGTAACGCCATCCATAGGCCGCGGCGGACATCTCCCCAACTTACTTCTAATTCGCGCCGTTGCAACCAAAAATAGAGGCTGATACTGATAATGGCAGCAACAACAGTGGCAACAGCATTAATTAAGAACATGACTGCCAAACATCCAATTGCCCCCAGCAAGGAGAGTATCCAAGGCACCTTAAACTTGGGACGAAAGGAGGGACTTTGTAAAAACGCCTCAATGGCTGCCGAGACATTTAGCACCATATAGGTAGTCAGGAAAAACATGGTTAAGACTGGGGCAATCAGATTTAAGTCCCCAATGCAAACTGCGGCAATGACCACTGCTAGGGTTACTGCGGTTCCCACTCGGGGTTGATCGCTAGCGCCGCTTTTTTTCCCTAAAAACCGCATCCAACGCGGCAACACTCGGTCTCGCGCTAAGGCTTGTAAAATGCGCGGCGCCCCTAAAATACTGCCTAAGGTACTGCTGAGAGTGGCCCCCCAAACGCCGAATAAAATTGCTGGGCCCCATAATGCTGTTTCTTTCATAATCAGGGGTTCTTCTAATAGGGTCGTCGCATCAGCGCGAGTGGCCATGACAATGGGGAGAATCATGTAAATCAAATACCCGGTTCCCACAGCGGCTAAGGTTCCTACCGGAATCGATTTCGTGGGATTTTTCAAGTCTCCCGACATATTAACCCCTGCCATAATGCCGGTTACTGCCGGAAAGAAGACAGCAAAGACGTTCCAGAAGGGTTCCGAAACTCGGTCTGATGCCCCCCACATTTCAATTTCAGTGGCTTCCACGGGTTTTCCGAAAAAGAAAGAAAGCAAGGACAGCGCGATCGCGCCCATAATCAGATACTGCACCTTGGTTGCTATATCAGCAGATATCAGCGCGATCACAGCCACCAACACCGTTACAATCAAGGCCACATATAACTGATTCAATTGGGGAAACTGATTTACGACACTTTCGGCAAACCCCAAGGTGTAAAGGGCGACCGACAGCGCCTGGGCAAAATAAAGGGGAATGCCCACTGCCCCGCCGCTTTCAATGCCGAGGGAGCGGCTAATCATATAATAGGCTCCTCCCCCGCGTACCAGTCGATCGGTTGCGATTTCGGAAATGGAGAGGGCCGTGAGAAAAGTAATTAATGTGGAGAGGGTGACAATGATTAACGTTCCCAAAAGTCCGACATTTCCAACTATCCAGCCAAATCGGAGATACATAATAACCCCTAAAATGGTAAGGATAGAAGGGGTATAAACCCCGCCAAATGTCCCCATTTTTTCGCGGTTTGCAGGAGAGGAGGTTGATTGTTTTCGATTGGGAAAAGGGAGTTTAAACATCACGGCTGAATTGATAATTGATCAGGGATAATTGATAATTAAGGAAAAAGGGAGTAGGGATTTGAAATGATATTGTCGGGATATTCCATGTCATGTCTTCAGTTAGAGATTAGGCCTTCTATTGAGAAAGGTTCTTGGCTCTAACCGTTGGTCAATGTCTAAATTCCCCATTTTGATAAACAAGCAGTAATAAGCAGCACAATCATTATGCCGGATTCCCAGGGAAAAACGACCCCCGCCTATATGAAAAACGCGGATTATCAGCAACTTGACTACGATGAACTTACCCCCATGATGCAACATTACATCCAAGTCAAGGAGCAATATCCCAATGCGTTGTTGTTGTATCGGGTGGGAGACTTTTTTGAATGCTTTTTTCAAGATGCGGTGACTGTAGCCCGTGAATTGGAATTGGTCTTAACCAGTAAAGAAGGGGGCAAAGAAATTGGTCGGGTTCCCATGACCGGCGTTCCTCATCATGCCTTGGATCGCTATACGGCACTGCTAGTTGAAAAGGGCTTCGCGATCGCGGTGTGCGATCAAGTGGAAGATGCCGCCGAAGCTGCTGCCCAAAAGCGCATGGTGGAACGGAAAATCACCAAACTCCTAACACCAGGCACCTTAACCGAAGAAGGCATGCTTCATGCCCGGCGCAATAATTTCCTCGCCGCCCTGGTTATTGCCGGCAATCATTGGGGGTTAGCCTACACTGATATTTCCACAGGAGAATTTTATACCACCCAATCCCAGGACTTAGAAACGCTTTCCCTGGAACTGTTGCGTCTTCATCCCTCAGAAATTCTTTTCCCCACCAATGCCCCTGATATCGGCAGTATGTTGCGCCCAGGAGAAACTTCCGAGAGTATTCCCGAATTTCTCCCCGATCAATTCTGTTATACCCTACGTCCCCAAAGCCAATTTAGCAATGCCGAAGCCAGAAACCGGCTTTTAGAATACTTTCGGGTCAGTTCCCTGGAAGGAATGGGGTGTGAAGAACTGCCTCTTGGGGTGCGCGCGGCAGGAGGACTCGTCTTTTATATTGAAGAAACCCAAAAAGCCCATCAAGTTCCGCTGCAAACCCTCAAAACTTACACCATCACCGATTATCTGATCCTCGACCAACAGACGCGCCGCAACTTAGAACTAGTACAAACGGTTCGCGACGGCACTTATCACGGGTCGCTTCTTTGGGCATTAGATTGTACTTGTACAGCAATGGGAGGACGCACTCTGCGTCGTTGGCTGCTGCAACCGCTATTAGACCGCAATGGCATCACGGCCCGTCAAGACACTATTGCAGAACTCATTCGCGAAACCAATCTGCGCTATGAGTTGCGTCAATTATTGCAAGACGTTTATGATTTAGAACGGCTCAGCGGCAGGGCCGGGGCTGGTACTGCCAACGCGAGAGACTTAAAAGGATTAGCGCAATCTTTGCTGCGGCTAACCGAATTGGCCAAGTTAGCCCAACAGGGCAATTCTCCTTTTCTGCAGGCGTTACAGTCAGTTCCCCCAGAACTGGAACAATTGGGCGAGAAAATTTTAGGCTCGCTAGTAGAGTCGCCGCCGCAACATATCGGGGAAGGAGGATTAATTCGTCCTGGGGTCGATGAACAACTTGATCAAATGCAGGCTACCCTAGAAGACGATAAAGAGTGGTTAGCCCATTTAGAAAGCAGTGAACGAGAACGAACCGGGATTTCCAAACTCAAAGTCGGGTATAACAAAACCTTTGGCTATTATCTGAGCATTCCCCGCAGTAAAGCCGATCTGGCCCCAGAAAACTATACCCGCAAGCAAACGTTAACCAACGAAGAACGGTATATTACCTCGGAACTAAAAGAACGGGAAACGCGGATTTTAACGGCAAAAGAAGATTTAAACCGACTGGAATACGAAATTTTTATTGCCCTACGCAGCGAAGTGGGAGAACAAGCCCAGCAGATTCGGAATGTCGCCCGGGCGGTGGCAGCAGTAGATGTCTTAGCGGGATTAGCGGAACTTGCTGTCCATTATGACTATTGTTGCCCAGAAATCGTGGAAGGACGCTGTTTAAAAATTCGGCAAGGAAGGCATCCCGTTGTCGAACAAACCCTGCCGCCAGGCTTTTTTGTCCCTAACTCTGCCCAAATGGGCTATGATGAGCAACAGGATTATCCCGATTTAATCATTCTTACCGGTCCCAATGCCAGCGGCAAAAGTTGTTATTTGCGACAAGTGGGATTAATTCAGTTAATGGCGCAAATCGGCAGTTTTGTCCCGGCGCAGTCAGCGCAATTAGGAATCTGCGATCGCGTGTTTACCCGGGTGGGGGCAGTGGATGATCTGGCCACAGGGCAATCCACCTTCATGGTGGAAATGAATGAAACGGCGAATATTCTTAATCATGCCACTTCTCATTCCCTAGTTCTCCTCGATGAAATTGGACGGGGAACTGCTACCTTTGATGGCCTTTCCATCGCTTGGGCAGTGGCTGAATATCTGGCAACGGAACTGCAAGCCCGTACTATCTTTGCGACTCACTATCATGAGTTAAACGAACTGGCTTCCATTCTCTCTAACGTGGCGAACTATCAAGTGACGGTCAAAGAAGTGGAAAACGAAATTATTTTCTTGCATCAAGTGCAACCCGGCGGTGCAGATCGTTCTTATGGCATTGAAGCCGGGCGTTTGGCAGGACTACCCCCAACCGTCATTTCTCGCGCCCAACAAGTGATGGGACAAATTGAAAAACACAGTAAAATCGGTTTGGGATTAAGAAAAGGCATTATCCAAAAGATGAAGGATGAAGACACTAGAATTGATCAACTCGATATTTTTGAGGCTTAAGCGTTAAGCTGCGGTCTTGGTTATCGATGCGCGGTAGGAAAGCAACATTCCCCCACATGAATGATGCAGGGGAATTGTGTTACGCTATGAACGACGCGCAATCCGCTGACGTCCTCGATTGAGTTTCTGAAGCCTCATCGCTTCCACTTGAATTTTCCCTTCCGGGAGAAGCAGAAGCGGATGGCTCTTCGTCTGACGAGGCGGTTTCCCGGCCCCTATCAGACAAATTCAGGCGAGACAACTTGCTTTTAATGTCGCTGGCAACCTAGTAGAGTTCTTCTTCTTGGTGAGTGATAATAGTGCAGTCGGAAGCGGGATAAGCGACACAAGTCAGAACGTAACCGGCTTCGATTTGATCATCATCTAAGAAGGATTGGTCGGATTGATCAACTTCACCGGATTGCAGTTTACCGGCGCAAGTGGAGCAAGCGCCAGCACGGCAGGAATAGGGAAGATCAAGTCCTTCTTCTTCTGCAACATCAAGAATGTATTCATCATCTGGAACCTCAATGGTTTCGTTGAGTCCCATTTCTTCGTTAATTAAGGTTACCTGGTAATCTGCCATATTTTAGTTTCTCCTTTATAACAGCAATAATTTGGCTTTGATTTAATACTGCCTCATTTCTGATACTAAGAGATAATGTCTAATTGTACAGGGAGCATTAGAAATGAGAGAATTAATCGTTTCTTAAATAAGTAAGACTTATATACCTTTCCTAGGTTAGAGGATTAACAAAATAAATAGCTAAAAGTTTTCAATAAGCTGTATAGTGAGGATTACAACATTTGGGAAAGACGATAATCCCTCCTGGGAATGCTCTTAAATTAGGATTAGTTATAATTATATTTAATTCAGATTTATAGATAGATTAATGAGCTTAAAAGCACGACTGCACCAGCATTTAGAATAAATCGTGCGCGATCGTCATCCTTATTTTAGTAGTGGCGGACACTTCTACGTTCAGCAATATATTCGGGAGCAATTGCAACACTGGGGAACCCTAGAAACCCATCAATTTTCTTTTCAAGGGGAAACCCACAATAACTATATTCTGAATCTCCCAGCGACTCAATCTACCAATCAAGCGCCCATTTTATTCGCCGCTCATTATGATGGGGTGCCAGGAACTCCCGGTGCGGATGATAATGCCACAGGCGTCGCAGTGTTATTGGAATTAATTCGAGCATTTGCCAATACTTCCCTTGCCATCCCCTTACGATTTGCGGCTTTTGATTTAGAAGAATATGGCATGGTTGGCAGCGAAATTTATGCCCAACAATTGAGCCAAAAAAAAGAAAACGTTCGCCTCATGTTTTCCTTGGAAATGTTAGGTTATTGCTGTCAAGAAACTAACTCTCAAACATATCCTGCAGGGCTGGAACGATTCTATCCCAATCAAGGAAACTTTATTGCTTTTGTGGGGAATTTCAACACCACTGTTGAAACGAGGTTTTTTAGTCGGCAAATGCGAAATAGCGGAACGCCTAGCGAGTGGTTATCAGTTCCATTTTCCGGTACAATGCTGCCGGAAACTCGCCTAAGCGATCATTCCCCCTTTTGGGATGAAGGCTATAAAGCAATTATGGTAACGGATACCTCTTTTTTGCGCAATCCTCATTATCATCAACCTAGCGATAAAATTGAAACCTTAGATTTAGAGTTTTTAACTGGGGTTTGCGAAGGTTTAATCGCTGGTCTAAAAGCCTTTATTGAAAAGTAATTAACAAGATTTAAATTCGAAATAAATAACCAATGAAAAATAAATTAATTGAGTAAAAATCAAACTGATTCAAACCAATGTATCAAACAATTTTTCGTCCGATTTTCTTCTCTAATCAAGTTAATCCAGAATGGTTACATCAACGTATCCTTAGTTTTCTAATTTGGTTAGAAAAAAATCAAAAAACTTTCCCTGCCAATTGGATTTTAGACAAAATTTCGACACAACATCCCTATGAAAAACCCAGACTATCGCAAACTCTTTGGGGCATAACATTTCCCAATCCCCTAGGGTTAGCTGCCGGATTTGATAAAAATGGAGTTGCTGCTAGTATGTGGCATCGCTTTGGTTTTGGTTACGCCGAGTTAGGAACAGTGACAAAATATGCCCAACCGGGAAACCGGCGACCTCGATTGTTCCGTTTGCCAGAAGATGAAGCGGCGTTGAATCGGATGGGATTTAATAATCAAGGCAGTCAAGCGGTTGCGAAATGTTTAGAAAAACAAGCAGAGAGTCGAGGTGAAATTCCTTGGGGAGTTAATTTAGGCAAATCGAAAATTACCCCTCTAGAAGAATCCCCGAAAGACTATGTTACCAGTTTTTTACGGTTAAGGCAATGGGGGGATTATTTTGTGATCAATGTGAGTTCCCCCAACACCCCTGGATTGCGATCGCTACAGGAGAGTTCTCAGTTAAAGCTCATTCTGGAAGCCATACAAGAATACAATTCCGAACAAAAACCCATTCTTGTGAAAATTGCCCCTGAGTTAAGTTGGGATGCCATTGGGGAGGTGTTGACAATTGCTAATCAATATCAATTATCAGGGGTAATCGCGACCAATACAACCACCTCCCGGAAGGGACTTCGCACCAAAGTCCTTCCGAAAACCGGCAATCCCATTAGCGAGGAAGCAGGGGGAATTAGCGGCAAACCGCTGCGCGATCGCGCCACAGAAGTCATTCACTTTATCTATGAACAAACCCAAGGTCAGCTGCCCATTATTGGTGTCGGCGGCATTTTCACTGCCGATGATGCCTGGGAAAAAATTACCGCCGGTGCTAGTTTGTTGCAAGTTTACACCGGCTGGATTTACGAGGGACCGCTGATGGCGCGACAGGTGCTCACCGGATTATCGCAAAAACTCGATGAACAGGGGCTTTCTCATTTATCAGAAGCGGTAGGTCTCACTCACTATCGCTAGTTGCTTTCAAGCATTGCCATGGAGATTACTTGTTGCCAGAAGAGACCAATTGTTTTTCCGGGAGTTGCCTATATTGGGCCACAATTCGCCGAAATTCCTCCCCTTCAATGGTTTCTTCATAAAGAATGCGATCGACTAAATGATCCATTAAATCTCGGTTTTCCCGAATCAGTTGCCGGGCCTTTTCATAACACCGAAGCGCGATCGCGCGCATTTGTTCATCAATTTTGGTGGCTACTTCTTCGGAATATTGATTGTGATTGTTCATATCGCCGCCGCCTAAAAAGACTTGGCCATGATGGCTTTCTAGTGCTAGGGGGCCCAAATCCGACATGCCGTAGCGCGTCACCATTTCCCGCGCTAAATTAGCGACCACTCTTAAGTCATTGCTAGCACCAGCAGTTACTTCCGCATCCCCAAAAATTTCTTGCTCCGCTGCGCGGCCGCCTAAGGTAATCGTAATGCGATCAATCAACCAAGCCCGGGAGTAAAGACCGCTATCGACCATATCCTCATCAAAGCTTTGTTGGGCAAAGCCGCCCACACCCCCGGAACGAGGAATAATCGTGACCTTATTTAAAGGATCGGAATGTTCCAGTAATGTCATTAATAGGGCATGTCCCACTTCATGGTAAGCAATGAGGCGTTTTTTCTTACTATCCAAAAGCGGACTTAAGCTTAACCCGATGGTAATGCGATCTAAGGCATTATCAATTTCCAGCGGCGTAATCACAGGCTTGAAACGGCGAGCGGTTAAAATGGCCGCCTCGTTCAAAATATTAGCTAAATCCGCCCCCGATAATCCCGGTGTTCGTCGGGCCAGCGTTTCTAAAGACACCTCTTCCGCCAATTTTTTGTTTTGAGCATGAACTTGTAAAATCCCTAAACGCCCATTGTAGCTAGGCAAATCTACGGTTACTTGCCGATCGAAGCGCCCAGGACGCATTAAAGCTTCATCCAACACATCAGCCCGGTTGGTTGCTGCAATCACAATGACGCCTGTATTCTCTTCAAACCCATCCATTTCCGTTAACAATTGATTGAGGGTTTGTTCCCGTTCATCATTGCCGCCGCCGAGGCCAGCCCCCCGTTTGCGCCCTACAGCATCAATTTCATCAATAAAAATCAAACAGGGGGCATTTTCCTTGGCTTTTTTAAATAAATCTCTGACCCGAGAGGCGCCCACCCCAACAAACATTTCTACAAATTCCGACCCGGAAATGCTATAGAAGGGAACCCCTGCTTCTCCTGAAACAGCTTTCGCCAGCAATGTTTTTCCCGTTCCCGGAGAACCGACAAGCAATAGCCCTTTGGGAATTTTGGCGCCAACAGCAGTAAAGCGTTCCGTTTCTTTGAGGAAGGTTACCACTTCTTGCAGTTCTTCTTTGGCTTCATCGATTCCCGCTACATCATCAAATTTGACGCCGGTTTGATCTTCCACCTGATACCGAGCGCGAGATTTTCCGAAACTCATCGCTTGTCCTGAGGCTTTAGCGGAACGGCGGATAATAATGGCCAGTCCTGCCACTAACAATAAAATAAGTGCCCCATTGGCAATAATGCCTATGGTTTGGGCATTATCATTGGACGTTTTTACCGTTAGATCAATGTTGTTTTCTCGCAACCGGCTGATCAGTTCGCTTTGATCATTAAATAAGTTTACTTCCCGCGTCACCGTTTCTCCGCTCTCATTAACCACCGTTACGGTAGCGGTATCGGTTCGAGAGTCCAGGCTAACTTCTTTAATCTTTCCCTGTTCAATTTTTTCAAGGAAGTCACTATAACTGAACTTATTGGATTTATCTTGTGCCAGAGTCGGCGAAGCCGGGAAAAAGCTTTGTAGGACCATCCAACCGGCAGCCAGGGGAAGACAGTAGCGAGAGAGGGGATTGCGTCGGGTTCGAGAGCCAAGTAAATGATTCATTTTCTTTGATTTTAGGTGCTGGAATGTCACGATAAAGGAAGAGAAGAAGTTCTAGAAAACGCCTCTGTCTATTCAATTGCCGCTAAGGTGAATAACAAGATCTCGATTTTGGTCACGAGTGCGATGTTCCCATAAATAGATGCCTTGCCAAGTTCCCAACATTAATTGTCCGCGATTAAAGGGAATTTGTTCCGAGGTTTTTGTCAGGGCTGACCGAATATGGGCTGGCATATCATCAGGTCCTTCCGCATTATGGATATAAAGGCTAGTATCTTCGGGAACAAGTTTTTTAAAGAAGTTGGATAAATCTGTTAAAACGTCAGGATCGGCATTTTCTTGAATAATTAAACTCGCTGATGTGTGGCAGACAAAAACTGTGCATAATCCGTTTTCGATACCGGATTGACCCACAATTGATTCCACTTTTGAAGTAATTTTATGTAAGGATTTGCCAGTGGTTGTAACAGTTATTTTTTTTTGATGGTGATTCATAAATAGATAATTAATTTATTCTTGTTCTTGATTATTTTCTTCTTGTTCATTATTATTTTCTTCCCAAGGCGAATCATAATTGCGCCAAGGCAAAATTGGATTATTGGGTAAATTTTCAGTTAAAACGGTAACATTATCCATATCAGGATCAGGAAGCTTGAACCCTTCTTCATGCTCTTGATTCATTTCTTTTTCAGCATCCTCGTTCTCCTGATTGGGATAATTGTTTTCAGGTTCAGTACTCATAGCTAAAACTCAGGAATATCAAAATTGGAACGATAGTAAAGCGATAAAACGTGTAACGTAATAACGACTACAATTCCAAACGTAGAATAAGCGGCATAAGTTAATGATTTCGATTTATCGTCCAGCCTTTGCTTATTTACATTATAAGTCTCTACCAGGTTGACAATAATCTGTAGCTGATAGTTGGTTTTGGATAGATTAAGATAACGTTCCACAACTTCTACATTTCCCAAGTTTGGCGTAACTGCTACTTGACGCGGTAAGAAAGCGCTCAGCAATAAGGCAAATGTGATCATAAAACCAACCATTTCCGCAACACTGAAAACACTGGGAATTAAAATCAGTTTGGAAATAGCAAGCGCAATTAGTAACCCGCCGCTATTTACCGCAAATAGAATGTTCAGCTTGGTCGTTAACAATTGGCTTTGCTGGTGTTGCTGTTCAATCACCCGCCGAATATCTTCTAAAGCCAATCCGATTGTCGCTGGATCGCTTTGAGAAGATTGATCCTCAGAGGAGTAATTTTTCTGTTGATCGCTTTGATCGGTTTGTATTTTGTTTGGTAAGGCTTTGGCTACCGATTCTGGAAGGTCTTGCGAAACCGCAGTAGAGTCAGGCATTGCACTTGTCATGGGAATTATCAATTAATTTTTGACGCTGGAAAAGTAATCGACAATTGTCCTGGCAATTGTTTCTGTTCCGTCAGTCGCCACTGTTTCCTCACTGCAGGGCGGTTGGGGCGCTTCTTTTAAAAATCCCCAATCTCCTTCAAAAAAGGTTGTCGGAGAGAGAATTTGATGATATCCATAATTTTCAATTCCCTTTAATAGCAATGGCGACTCAGCAAACCTTTCCCGACGCAGAGAGACAATGGCCGCTCCCACACGCAAAGCTTCAGAAAAGGTACTGTATCCCGGCTTGGAAATCACTCGTCCGGCAATGGGCATCAAATCGAGAGGACGATAGTTGTTATCGCTGATTTTAAGCAAATTGAGATAATCCGGGGCTTGCTGATCGAAGGTGATAAATTGCCAGTCTGTAAAGTATTGTAAATTTTGATAAGGGATTTTGTGTAATCCCAACCCCCCAAATGAGAGAAGTGCAGTTTTTTCTTTGGGCTGAGTCAGATTAAACTGTTGCCGAATTTCCTCAGCGTCCCATTGAGGAACGCCTCCCGTTAATCCCACATCGGTGATGTTAGGAAAAGCCTTCATCGGTTCGTGCATGGGAAGACGAAAGATGCGATCGCTGTTGGCATAGCCCTCACTCATCCAATCGGCAAGATGAGTAAATTCTTCCCCCCAATCGCGGTAAATAAAATCCCAGCCAAAATTGCTAATTGACCAACAAGGCACTCCCGCTTGTTTAGCGATTTTCCCGGCTAAGGCGGGAATGTCAGCAATCACTAAACTCGCCCCTTGATTGGTAATAAAATCCGCCTCTTGTTGAATAATTCGATCTTGGTTGTCTCGAAGTTTTTCTAATTCGTATTTTGTTGCCTCTAAATCCATCTGGATGCTGTCGCTTTGGACAACTCCCACATCCAGGGCGCGATCGCGCTGTAAAAACTCTCCTGAAACATAAGATTTAAGCAGCCACTGAGGAACCGTGGTAACAAAAATCGGGAGCAATTCCGGCAGGAGGGCTTGGGCCGCGGCAGTCACTGAGGCGGCGCGCACGGCATGACCAAATCCGTGACTGGTGATGGCAACATAAACAACAGGACGCGACATAAAACAAGAACCTGTGAATAATGGATCACTATTAATGTAACTGCTTTTTCTCTCCTGCTTAGCATTCAAATCTAGCGAGTGTCTTGATTTGTCCAGTAATGGAGATCCGCGATCGCGCTTGTCGTTTCTTCGTCCGCATTAATTGGTTCTAAATCTGTTACTAATACGGAAAAAATATCTTCTCATTCCCCTTCTCGATACAACACTTGCAATTGCACCTGCGATCCCGCATCTTCTGAATCCGGTTCCATCCCAATTACTTCCACTGTTTCGTTTTCCCACAAGACTTGGAACGGAAAATTGATCTTGTTTTCCAAATAGTAATACCAGCACAAAGCTTGTTCTTCTTCAGTATAAGCATCCACAAATACCTCTCGACTAATCCGCTTTTCTCTTGCTGGATCGTATTCTGTATTAGCCATTTTTTCCCTGAATTATTGTTAATTATTTATTGAATTAAACGCTTATTAATACCAGTCGAAATGTTGTTAAAATAAACACTAACTTAAATCCTCGTTAAGGATTTTTCTTTCTGCTAAATACCTAATAACTTGTTCAGCACTCATGAGACGTTTGAGAATAACTTGACCAATTGAACTAGAGGCATTCTCTTCTTGATTCGGCGCTAATACTTCTACCATTAATACATCATCTTCGACTTCGTATAAGACAAATTTTTCCTCATTTTCAATTAAACAAATAGGTAAAGCTTGCAAATAAGGCTCTCTCCTTCGGGCATTACTATCCCAAAGTCCGCCAAATTCCCAAATTCGACCAATTTTCCATCCTTCAGTCAAGAAAAAATACTTCATGCTTATCTAAGTACTTAATTGCCCGCGATCGCGTTTATGACCTATTATTCTACTAAGCGAATAAACTTTTCCTTCCCAACTTGTAAGGTCTTGCCAATTAATTCTTCTTTTGTATTAAATTCAGCATTGATATCCGTAATTTTTTCGCCATCTAAGCGCACAGCACCTCCTTTAATTTGTCGGCGTCCTTCACCGCTGCTTTGACATAACCCGCTGACATTTAAAATATAAAAAAGTTTTACCGGAAAATTTAGTTCTGAAATACGATATTCCGGGACAACTTTTGCTTCACCGGATTGCCCGGAAACCAAACTTAAGGCCGATTTTTGGGCTTGTTCAGCAACGTCTTTTCCATGATAGTGACTGGTAACTTCCAAGCCTAATAATTTTTGGCATTCGCGAGGATTTTCCGGTAAATTATCTAACGGTAAGTTGGTGAGAAGTTCAAAATAATTTCGAATCTGATTATCGGGTACTTTTTCTAATTTGGAATACATACTCAAGGCATCTTCTTTTAATTTCACATAATTATTCAGAGATTTCGACATTTTCTGAACGCCATCAGTGCCAATTAAAATCGGCATTAATAACCCAAACTGAGGCCGTTTGTTAAAGTAGCGCTGCAAATCTCTCCCTACGGCAATATTAAATTTTTGATCCGTCCCCCCTAATTCCACATCTGCCTCTACTGCCACTGAATCATAGCCCTGCATCAGCGGATACATGAACTCATGCAGATAAATGGGTTGATCGTTTTCGTAGCGTTCGGCAAAGCCTTCTTTGGCTAACATTTGTCCCACCGTCATCGTGGCTAATAATTCTAAAATTTGCGTTAAATCTAACCCTTTTAGCCATTCCGAATTGTAGCGAATTTCTAATCGGCCGGGTGTTTCAAAATCTAGAATCGGACGCAATTGATCCAGATAGGTTTTGGCATTGGCTTCCACTTCTTGAGGCGTTAAATGTTTTCTGACTTCCGATTTGCCAGTGGGATCGCCAATTTGGGCAGTAAAATCGCCGATAATTAAAACGGCTGTATGTCCGGCATCCTGAAATGCGCGAAGTTTACGAACCGGAATGCTATGACCCAAATGAATATCGGTTCCGGTGGGATCAATCCCTAATTTAACTCGTAAAGCGCGATCGCTGTGGAGAAGACGCTTTTCCAAATTTTCGTCAGGATTGTCTGATTCAGGCTGATGGGGGAAGATTTCAGTTGTACCGCGATAAAGCCAATTAAAATCTGAAGACATGGAAGTTTTGTCAGGTTGATAAAATTGCCGTTTGCTTATTTTAAAGAAAATCACGAAAAATATAGCACCGAAAGCGCGATCGAATCAAAGATAGAGTGCCCCTTTGGGTCGATGGAAGGGTAAAATGGAATGCTGATTGAGACAAGCTAAGGACTTGCAATCAATGATTTCTACCAACGACTTTAGAACGGGTTTAACCATTGAACTAGAAGGAACAGTCTGGCGTGTTGTGGAATTTCTTCACGTTAAGCCTGGCAAAGGATCAGCATTTGTGCGGACCAAATTAAGACATGTCCAAAGCGGCAACGTTGTGGAACGGACCTTTCGGGCTGGTGAAACAGTTCCCCAAGCCACCCTGGAAAAACGGACAATGCAATACATTTATCAACAAGGGGAAGAGTTGGTTTTTATGGATATGGAATCCTTTGAAGAAGTTCCCATTTCCCCAAAACAAATCGGCGATCGCGCCAAGTACATCAGTGAAGGGATGGAAGTCGGCGCCATTTATTGGGAAGGCAACCTCTTAGAGGTGGAAATCCCTAACACAGTGGTTTTAGAAGTAACTGATACTGATCCCGGCGTTAAAGGGGATACGGCGACCGGCGGCAGTAAACCGGCCACAGTGGAAACCGGTGCCCAAGTTATGGTTCCGCTGTTTATTTCTGTCGGCGAACGGATTAAAATTGATACCCGTAATGACACTTATGTTGGCCGGGAATAATTTAGATTTGTCTGACGCTAACTCACTTGGGAAAATAAGATGACAACTGTTGAATAGGATATATGATTGGTGTCAATAGACTTTAACGAAATTCGTGAACTCCTAAATGCCATCTCCCAGGCAGATATTGCGGAATTCAGCCTCAAAAACGAGCAGTTTGAGCTTACTGTTCGCAAGGGGCTATCGAATGTTTCCACTGAAACTATCGTCCAACCGACTCCTCAACAACCGCAATCGCAACCTGCAACCGCGGAAAGTTCCTCTTCCCACGAGGAAACAACTGCGCCTGCATCTGATCAAAGTGAATGGGAAGAAATTACCTCTCCCATTGTTGGAACGTTTTATGAAGCACCGGCGCCTGGGGAAGCACCTTTTGTGAAAGTCGGCGATCAGATCCAGGCAAATCAAACAGTTTGCATTGTGGAAGCTATGAAAATCATGAATGAAATTGAAGCCGAAGTTTCAGGAGAAGTTATGGAAATCACTGTCAAAAATGGGGAACCTGTTGAGTATGGGCAAACCCTCATGCGAATTAAGCCAGATCAATGATTAAAGTTGATAATTGGCTTTAAATTTCTCTCGGGTTAGGGGTTGAGGAATATAAAGTCCTTCTCCCCCTAAATACTCTAACGGTTCACCTTGGACTTCCAGCCATACGTTGGCTTCCGGATCAAGACTAGTGGCAGTGTAAACAATTTGTCCCACGCGACCCATCATGGAAGCACTTCCCCCACCGAAAGCAAATTCTTGGGAAAGGTCAATGTGAATGCCATCTTCTTGGAAAGTGACGCTGCGCAGTTTGGTGCCTTCGGGAATGGTACTGGTATAGTTAGGTTCCTGAATATTTCCTTCTAACAGGCTTTTCAGGGCTTTTTCCACCGCAACATTCGGTTGCTGCGCTTCCATCGCCATGGATGTTGCTGCTAAATCCAACCGATTATCCGTAACTTTCAACCAATAGATTTTTGCTTGTATTTGTTGTGGATTTTTTTTCACAGGATCTTGTTGATCTTGCGATGGATCTTGTTGATCTTGCGATTTCGGCTGTAGAAATTCGGGAACCCAGGGAGGTGCTTGTTCCCCCCTAGTCGCGGTCCAACCCCACCATGCAGCAACGCCGCCTGCAATGATGAAGACACTAGAAACGCCGGCAATTAATCCCGTTGAAAACCGATAACCTTTTTTTCGCTGTTCCATAGTAATCTTTTAGTCAATAGGTAGTTATTCATTGAGGAGGAATAAGGGAAAGAACTGTTCCAGGAAAGTCTTCCCTACTTGTTTGCAGCTTTACTTGCAATGGGGACAAACGCTGCTCATTCCACCTCATCCTTTTCTATCTTTAATTGTAAGAGTCTTCATTAAATCTTGAGTTTGTTTCAAGGAGGTCAATAAAAGCATAAGCTGATTTGCGGCCTAAGTGCTCTGACTCAGGCCAATTATACAAGTTCCCGATCAGTTATCAACCTGCTGTAGCCGTTAGTGAATTTTTTCCTTTATTATCTTGGCATTTGTTCTCGCCGCCAAAATAAAATTAGTGCCCTCTCCTCAACTGATGAATCAAAGCGATAATTAGAGTTATTGATAATTCGCTTGTTGGGAACGATACTCTTCCTGTTCCATTGCTTGGGCAGTAGCAGCTTTGCTGGCTTGGGCTAAATAGATTCCTGTCAGAACCACAGCAAACCCTAACCAAGTGGTGAGAGTCAAGTGTTCTAAAAAGATAAACCAGGCTAAAATTGCGCTCACAATGGGTTCTAACAGTAGAAAGAGGGAAACAAAACTTGAGGAAAAGATATTCATACTATCAGCAACTAACCGTTGCCCTAAGCCTTCGCTGATTAAACCTAAACCAATGACCGCTAACAAAGCCGTTTGTGTGGTGGGGAAAAGTTGACCTTCTGCCAGCAACGTAATCGGAATTAAAATGACACTGCCCACAGCGCAACGCCACAGAAGAATGGTAGTAGCTGAAAAGCGCAATCGCAGTTGTTCCACAATTAAAAAATAGGTACCAAGAAAAACTGCCGACAATAGGGCATAAACATCTCCCATTAAAGACCCCTCCGCTGCCCCGCTTAAATCTTCGATGCCAAGGGTGATTGCCCCAGCAACAGCAATGCTCATTCCGACCAAAAACTTAGAATCAAATGTTTTTTCTAAAAAAAGCCAACTTCCCAATGTCGTGAAAATGGGCGTCAGATTATTGAGCAATACACTTTTTGCCACCGTGGTATATTGCAGAGAAATTGCCCATAAAACTAGGGAAATGGTCGCGATCGCGCCTACTGATCCCAATAAGATCCATTGTTTGCTGGTAATCGGAGATGCTTCTTCCTCCTTCTGAGTCGGCGAGAAATTTTCTGTTACAAATTTCCCAGTGCCAAAACAGATAAAAAAAACAAATAGACGATTAAAAACCGTTCCATTGGGCCCTAGTTCTGTTTCACTAAGACGGATAAAAATGGGCGCAAAGGAAACTGCTAGTAATGCCAAACCCAGCATCAGAAAGGCGATGAGGAAAGGACGACTAATTTTAGGCAATGGCATGAATTTTTCTGGCATAATTATTCTATTACTCAGGTAGATAAGGAAGTTCCCTGATAAATTCCCACCTGCGTTATCTTTGCTGAAGCTCGGGAAAGCAAACAGTGTAATAGAGTACAGAATGTCAATTCCGGGCAAATGGATCAGCAATATGGCAGAAAAATGACGCACTCTGTGAGAAGACAGAGACCCAATCAGCATCCTGATTAGAAAGATGAGTCTCGTTGAAGCCAGTCAGTGATTAACGAAGCCTGAACAGTTGAAAAAAGTGAAGTATTGCTCAACCTTAGGTTTTCCTGGGGGTTAGCAGATGTTGCAATATTTAAAATTTTCCCGTTGTTCTTGATACACTTCTTAACAATTTCCCTAATGAACCCCGAAACGTTTTACTCTAAAAGCTGACCCATGTCTTATATACAGATGTTTTCTCAAACGTCTTTATCGATATGATGCTTTTGGGTGATAAAAATATAGGTAAATCGTTCATTGTCATGAAAGCTAGGGAGCAAACTGCTAAAACGACACAAACCTTAAATATATATGCCCTTTGAGAAAAACGCTTATACTCTCAATATTTGCCCTCAATTCTAGAAATGACGAACGATTTCTCCAATTATCATCCTTGGCGAATGTTTAAGACAGTAACTGTTGTGACAGGAGATAGGTGAAAAAAATGATTAGTGCCTCCGGTGGAAGTTCACTCGCACGTCCTCAACTTTACCGAACGGTTCCGCTTTCCAAGTTGTCCCAAGCCGAACAGCAAGACCGCTTTTTGGAACGGGGGGAATTGAAAGAACTGGATACCTTTTTCCAGTTGGGAACCCAACGCGTTGAAATTGCGCAAGTTATTACCCGCAATTCAGAATTAATTGTTTCTCGCGCCGCCAACCGCATTTTTACAGGTGGTTCGCCCATGGCCTATTTAGAGAAACCGCAAGAACAAGCGCCGGCCATGGTGAGCGCTGGTGGAGGTGAAACAGATGTCCGCCGCCAAATGGAACTGGGAACTGTCAGCTATGTGGAAAGCGGCGGCGGTTTATTGGAAGGCATTCGCTCACTGTTTAGCGCTTCCGGCAGCAGTGTCGCGACGCCGCCAGGATTCCGCCCCATTAACGTGTCCCGTTATGGTCCCAAAAATATGCAAAAGTCATTGCGGGACTTATCCTGGATGTTGCGATATTTAACCTACGCGATCGTTGCCGGGGATCCCAACATCATTACAGTTAATGTTCGCGGCTTGCGGGAAGTAATTGAAAATGCTTGCTCTAGCGATGCGACCCTGGTTGCCCTTGGAGAAATGCAAGCGGCCGCACTGGGTTACTTAAAGCAAGATGAACAGGCACGGGCCACGGTTGAACAATATTTCAAAGTCCTTATTGAGGAATTCAAAGCACCGACGCCCTCAAATAAAGTCCGGCAACGTCCCAGCGGTGATCAGCAAGGGTTGGAACTGCCTCAAAGCTACTTTAATGCGGCAGAAAGCCGTCCCAAATATGCGATGAAGCCAGGACTATCGACCCTGGAAAAACAAACCGCGATCAAAGCGGCTTATCGCCAAGTGTTTGAACGGGATATTACCCGAGCTTACAGCCTTTCTATTTCCGACCTGGAATCCAAGGTCAAAAATTGCGAAATTTCGATGAAAGAGTTTATTCGTCGTTTGGGTAAATCCCCGCTGTATCGTAAACAATTCTATGAACCCTATATTAATAGCCGCGCCTTAGAACTGGCCTTTCGCCACTTCTTAGGACGGGGTCCTTCTTCCCGCAAAGAAGTGCAAACCTACTTCTCCATTGTTTCTGACGGCGGACTCCCGGCTTTAGTGGATGCTTTAGTCAATAGCCAAGAATACGCTGACTATTTTGGGGAAGAGACCGTTCCCTATATTCGCGGGTTGGGAGAAGAAGCCCAAGAATGCCGCAACTGGGGAATGCAGCAAGACCTTTTCAATTACAGTGCGCCTTTCCGCAAAATCCCGCAATTTATCACCACTTATGCCCAATATAAGCGTCCTTTAGCGGATCAACACCCCTATGGCAACGGCAATGATCCTCTGGAAATTCAGTTTGGCGCCATTTTCCCCAAAGAAACGCGCAATCCCAGTACCAGCCCAGCGCCCTTCAGCAAAGATACCCGCCGCATCTTAATTAATCGCGGCCCGGCAACTTATAATCAAACCGGCAATCCAAAAGCACGGGGATTATTTCCCGGTTCTCTAGGTCCCAAAGTCTTCCGGTATGACCAAACCGCTTTCTCGGGATTAACCAGTAAAACGAATAACAACTATAGCGTCAAATACTCGGAAAGCAGCACCCAGAAAATCATTCTGGCCTGTTATCGCCAGGTCTTTGGGCGCGATGTTTATCAACGGCAACGACTGACCGCCAGTGAAATTAAGCTCGAAAATGGGGAACTAACTATTCGCGAGTTTATCCGCATACTGGCCAAGTCGGAAGTCTTCCGCAAACTCTACTGGACGCCCCTGTATGTCACCAAAGCCATTGAATATATTCACCGTCGATTATTAGGCCGTCCCACTTATGGGCGTCAAGAAATTAATAAGTACTTTGATATTTGCTCGAAACAGGGCTTTTATGCCTTAGTCGATGCCATTATCAACACCAATGAGTACAGTGAGACCTTTGGCGAAGATACGGTTCCCTATGAGCGTTATTTGACCCCTGGCGGGTTGCAATTGCGCACGCGCACCAATAACTTGCGTCAAGATGTAGGCACGAAAGTGCAACCGGAAGTTACGCCTCGCTATGCTGAGTTGGGCAAAGTTTCCCAGCAGCGCAGTGAACCTGATGTCCAATATCGCATTAAGCAAGGGGTTAATAAGCGCCGTGAGCAAACCAAGCAGTTTAAGCTGACTAACCTTCAAGATAAAGTGGCGTTAAACAATGTCATCAGCGCCGCCTATCGTCAAGTCTTTGAACGTGCGATTGAACCTTATTTGGTCAAAGCAGAGTTTACCAATCTTGAAAGTAAACTCGCCAATGGGGAAATTACCGTTAAAGGGTTTATTGAAGGATTGGGCTGCTCAGATTTATACATTAAAGAGTTCTATACTCCCTATCCCAATACAAAGGTAATTGAATTGGGAACGAAACACTTCTTAGGACGTGCCCCTCTCAACCAGAAGGAAATTCAGAAATATAACCAATTGTTGGCGACCCAAGGGATTCGCGCTTTTGTCAAAACTTTAGTGAACAGCATGGAATATGCCGAAGTCTTCGGCGAAGATGTCGTCCCCTATCGCCGTTATCCCACGTTGCCAGCAGCTAACTTCCCCAATACGGAAAATCTTTATAACAAGCTAACGAAACAGGATAATGAGTTGGTGGTTCCCAGTTTTGAACCCACCAAACCCAAAATGGATAGTACTCAGTTGCCTTTGACCGGTCAGGCTAAGGCCCAAAATGGAACAGGCGCCAGTGGCCAGACTAATGAATATTTAGAGTTGGCGCGATCGATGAATACTCCCGAAACAGCCAAACAAATGGCAACTGTGCCTCGAATTTTCCGCCATTGTTCTCAAGCTAGTGCAACTCAAACCCGACAGGTCATCAGTGCCATTTACGCACAATTGCTAAATGTGCCTCAAAATAATATTCCTGATGAGTTTCGTCTCCAACAGTGGGAAGAAAAACTGCTCGCTGGCAATTGTACAGTACGGGAATTTGTCAAGGCCGTGGCTACTTCGCAAGGGTATCAACAGCGTTTTGTGTTCCCTTATCCGAATCCGAAAACGATTGAGTGTCTGTATCGCCATTTATTGGGACGCACTCCCAGTGAAATTGAGGTTCACCAGATGACAACGCTTCTGACAGAGGAAGGTCTAAACACAGTGGTTGATGCCATTGTTAATAGTGCAGAATACAATCGTTTCTTTGGTGAGATGGTTGTTCCCTACACTAAGGAAAATAATGGTTAATTCTTCCTTGCCGGTTGCGTAACTTTCCTGAAGCCCCCTTTTCATAGGGGGTTGTTCACGTTAGTTACATTTTTTCATACCAACTCCTGAAAGCTGAAAGGCTTAGAGTTGAGTGGCGCGATCGCGCGATACCTTCTCTAAAATTCCCTCTCTTTTCTTTGAGAGAAGTGACTAAATGAGGAGAAATATTACAAAATATAAAAAACTTCCATGAAACGTGAAAAAAATATCGCAAAATAAATCCGAGAAGGTTGTTAGAATAGCAAGGCTATCCATTTGTTGCTTCTGTTCTCAGTATGGCAACAGGGAACACCAGTCTGAACCAAATTCAATATCAAATTTATCCGTTGGAGGATTTTGAAACATGAGTATCGTCACGAAATCTATCGTGAATGCCGATGCTGAAGCTCGTTATCTGAGCCCCGGCGAATTAGACCGCATTAAAGCGTTTGTCGAAGGTGGTGATCAACGCCTTCGCATCGCTCAAACTCTTACCAGCGCCCGTGAGCGGATTGTTAAGCAAGCTGGCGATCAACTTTTCCAAAAGCGTCCTGACATTGTTTCCCCTGGCGGAAACGCTTATGGAGAAGAAATGACCGCAACTTGTTTGCGCGATATGGATTACTATCTCCGTCTCATTACCTATGGTGTAGTTGCAGGTGATGTTACCCCTATCGAAGAAATTGGTCTAGTTGGCGTACGTGAAATGTACAACTCTCTCGGCACTCCTATCAATGCGGTTTCTGAGAGTGTCCGTTGCATGAAAGATGTTGCTTGCTCCATGATGTCTGCTGAAGATGCAGAAGAAGCAGGCTCCTACTTCGATTACGTCATTGGCGCAATGCAATAGGCTTTCTGTCTCCGAATCACAATTACTTGTTAATCAAACACAATCAATAAACTGAACATAGGAAAGGAAAATAACGATGCAAGACGCAATTACCTCCGTCATTAACTCGGCTGACGTACAAGGAAAATACCTTGACGACGCGGCAATGGAAAAGCTCAAAAGCTATTTCCAAACCGGTCAACTGCGCGTTCGGGCTGCCAACATTATTAGTGCCAATGCCGCTAACATTGTCAAAGAAGCAGTGGCTAAATCTTTGCTCTATTCCGACATTACCCGTCCCGGCGGCAATATGTACACCACCCGTCGTTATGCAGCTTGCATCCGCGACTTAGACTACTATCTCCGCTATTCCACCTACGCGATGCTAGCCGGTGATCCTTCTATTCTTGATGAGCGCGTTCTCAATGGCTTAAAAGAAACCTATAATTCCTTAGGTGTGCCCATCAACGCAACTGTCCAAGCTATTCAAGCGATGAAAGAAGTCACAGCAGGTCTTGTTGGTCCTGATGCCGGTAAAGAAATGGGCGTTTACTTCGACTACATCTGCTCTGGCTTAAGCTAACGCGGAAATGCCTGAGATAATCAATTGATAATGACTTCAGTTCGGGTAGTGGCGAGTGAGTGCTAGGGGGTTTAAGACTTATCTAATTAAACAGCAAAAGATAGGTTTTAATGATCTAGTATTGACTTGCTAACTCCCGAACAAAGTGTGTTTAAAGGAATAATAAATTTTGGAGTTTATAAACCATGAGAATGTTTAAAGTGACTGCTTGTGTGCCGAGTCAAACTCGGATTCGTACACAACGGGAATTACAAAATACTTACTTTACGAAACTGGTTCCTTATGAAAACTGGTTTAGTGAACAACAGCGCATTATGAAAATGGGCGGCAAAATTGTTAAAGTGCAATTAGCTACTGGGAAACCAGGCACCAATACCGGTTTAATGTAAAATGTCATTCTCCCCCTTTTCGATTCAGTTAAGGGGGTAGCAGTACTTTAAGTATTTCTTTCTATATTAAAAAAATCATTTTTTTAAAGTTAAAAGTGTAATTAATTATTTACTAACAATAAACGCATTAATTCATTCTTAATATTAACAATTAATACTTTTATTTTTTCCTAACAATTGAGTTTCATGTTAAGTAACGTTTACCGTTAAGCTACACTAAGGCAATAAATAGTGATTTCATGGACAGGAGGCAACTATTGCTAGACGAGAAAGCGAAAAAAACCATACTCCGCAAAATTCCCCACGGACTCTATATTTGTGGTGTTAAAGACGGCGAAGAAGTCAATGGCTTTACCGCAAGTTGGGTAATGCAAACCTCATTTAAGCCTCCTTTAATTATTAATTGCGTTCGGCAAGACTCTGGTTCTCACGCCATGGTCAAAAATAGCGGCGTTTTTACACTAAGTTTTCTTGACAGTGAACAAAAAGACGTTGCCGCTAAATTCTTTAAACCACAGCGGCGGGTTGGCAATAAATTGGCCGATGTTGAGTTTTATCCCGGCGAAGAAACAGGGTGTCCCATCATTAAAGATACATTAGGCTATGTGGAATGTCAGGTTGTTGATTCTGTTGAAAAAGGGGATCATACGATTTTTGTCGGAGAAGTAATTGGTGCAGGCGTTCACCGAGAAGGGGATGCCCTTTTATTGGAAATCACAGGCTGGCAATATGGAGGATGACAGATTGCATCGATAATGAATTAGGGAGAATTAATTGCGATGCCGTTAATTAAAGTTCATACCTCTGTTGCTAAACCTGAAGCTAGCCAAGTGGACAATTTACTGAAGACTTTATCCAGTAAATTGTCGAAACATGTAGGAAAGCCTGAATCTTTTGTCATGACAGCTTTCCAGCCCGAAATCCCTATGACGTTTTCCGGAACAACAGATCCCGTTTGCTACATAGAAATTAAAAACGTGGGCAGGATGAATCCTGATCAAATACAAGCGATGAGCAATGATTTTTGTCAAGAGGTAGAGACTCATTTGGGCGTTCCTGCTAACCGCACTTATATTGAATTTGCTGAGGCAAAAGGTGCAATGTGGGGTTGGAATCGTTCTACCTTAGGTTAGTCTCATTGGGGGGAAGTTTCCCCCTAGCTTAGAGATAGTAGAATTAACTATGAACTACGCACAAGCCAAAGCAAGTTGAGCTTGTGGTTCCTGACGCTTCATCGCTCCCTCTTAATTACTTCTTCTGAACTAACCATAGGAGGATAGCTCTACGTCTAAAGAGGCCGCACCCCTATAGAATTCGATACAGAATTCTATTTGATTTTTTATCAGAATCAGTCCTTCCTGTTATCGGATTAAGTGACCAATTTTGTGATTCT
>PXPI01000054.1 GCA_003021905.1 Cyanobacteria bacterium SW_9_44_58
AGCTATGGATTTATCCCGTTTTGTTGGAAACTTGAAAACTGTTTCTTCTAGACGAATAAGAAAAGAAAATCAAGAATACTTAGACGGGTTCTTTTGGAAACCCTATTTTTGGAATAAGGCTTACGGCATTATCAGTGTCGGCGGGAGAGCCAATTTAGAGACATTGGTAAGTTATATTCAGGGGCAAGATGCCCCTCCTAACTAGCGACTAAGCCTAACGGCTGGTTACCTAAGCCAGAAGGTCACCCTCCTGACTCGGCTTCAGAACGGTGCGTGAAACTTTCGCTTCACACCGCTCCTCTCAAACAACGCTAGTCTAACTAGCACTTCCCTGCCTTATCTTCGGCAGTTTTCTTATGGTGACAATGGCGATGAAGTAATTGATAATTCTTGTATTGGTCTTTTCCACCCTCTGAGCGAGGGATGATATGGTCGATTTCCAACAAATCTTCATCCTTAAAGTAAAGTCCACATCGGTTACATTTGCCTTTTTGTAGTTTCAGTAATTTAGCAACCGACTTCTTAGTGCCAGGGTATTTCCCACGGCGAGAACTCCAGTATGTCCAGTCCCCATCAAATGGAGACTTGTCGCCCTTAACTTTGGTGTGATAGATAATCGGCGTCCATGCGTGCTTGTGTAATTCGTACTTGCCCACAACAGAACTATTGGGTTCATCCGAGGGGGTTGAGAATACCCAATTATCCCCTGTTGACCGTTCATCCTTTCCTCGATGCCAATATCTTTTATTACACCACTTTTGTGTCTTATTGGAATGGCGACTTTTTGTCCAACGACGCAATTTTTTGTGAACAAGATAGTCTAGATGACCGAAAGTTTCTTTGGAACAAACTGCACTATGATAGGCTGTCCACCCTTTAATTACGGGGTTGAGACGAGAGATGATTGCCTCTTGGGACTTAGCTTTCATCTCATCTAACACAGATACAATTCTTTGATAATGTCTCTTGATACTTTCATCGCTTGGTTTGACTATTGTTGTATAACCAAGAGGTTTACCGTTAGACTGCCTTCCAGTGTGTTTCCTTCCGACAGCGTACTGTCTAAAGTTCCATCCTAGGAAATCGAATCCTGCTTCCTCTCCGTCCGTCCTTTGCAGGGTATGACAAACTCTGGTCTTACTCTCTTTTAGCTCTAAGCCTAACCCATTTAACCATTGTTCAATCCGTTGCTTGGCTTCTTGAATGACGGATTTATCCTTGTGGAGGACAACAAAATCGTCTGCATACCTGATGAGGGATATAGAATTACGATTACTTTTCTTCTTTCCTTCCCAAGTTTCAGCCCATTTCTTTATGTACTCCTCAAGTCCGTGTAAGGCTATGTTCGCCAACCGGAGCGAAGTGAGGAAGGACTTATCACCCCTCCTTGTGGTGTTCCCTCATTCGTAGGTAACCAATCGCCTTTATCCAAGACCCCCGATTTGAGCCACACCTTAATTTGACGGGCAATAGTAGAGGTTGTGCCTAACTTTCGTAACAGAACATCATGGTCGATGCGGTCGAAGCACTTGGCAATATCAGCATCTAGAACCCATTTGGGTTTCTGCTTGATACTTGCGAAGATAGCCTCGTTTGCATCGTGGGCAGACCGAGCCGGTCTGAATCCGTAACTATTAGGTTCGAACTTAGCCTCCCACTCTGGTTCTAATGCCAGCTTTAGAAGACTCTGTCTCGCCCTATCCTCCATGGTAGGAATCCCAAGTCCACGTTTCTCAGTACGACCTGGTTTTGGAATCCAGACCTTTCTCAAGGCTTTCCCTTTAACGCCTAGGCGCAGGTTTTCAGCGAGTTCTAGTCTTTCTTTTGGTGAGAGGGATTTTATTCCATCTATACCCGCCGTGTGTTTGCCTTGATTGTCTTGGGAAATACGTCGCACTGCTAGCAGACGAGCATTCCAAGACTTTAACAATAATCTTTGGAGTTTGTGAACTCTAGCCACGTCACCACTTTGGGAAGCTCGAAAGATTCGCTTTTGGAGCTTAAACACCTGTACCTCTACCTCCGTCCAATCAACGGAAGACCACAGGGTCTTACTTTGACCAGTCTTAACAGTTTCAGTCGGTGTTCCATCTATACCTTCACGGTTCATAACGTTACTCTACTTAACTATCTAACTTCGCTGTCTAAAGTGGTTACGTCAGCGTATCCATCCTGTTAAGAATGGCATTTGCTTCTTAACCAATCCTTCCCTCGAACTTCCTGACAAATGAGCCAGATATTACGTCCAGACAGACTACTTAGAACATCGACCAGTTCCAAGAAAATGAACGAGGGTTATTTCGTTCCTGATATCCATTGATTGAGACCTTAGCCCCCTACTCTCCACCGAGTAAATTTGGAGGTATGATATAAGCCAACTAAAACTTATATCCTCTTACTGTGACTTTATTTTCGCCCAAGTGTTGACCAACCCTTACGCTTGTTATCCTTCACGATGGTTCAGACATAGGTTCTTGGAATAGGCATAGCCTCTTGCTAGGGATGTACCGAATCGGGCTATCAGCAGTGACCCCCATTACACCCAGCTTCAGTCTCACGTAATCAACGCTTTGACTGTGGGTATCGCTGTCGTCTCACATCCTGAGATGGTTGGACTTGATACCGATTCCCTACTCCTCGGTTGCATCGATTCCTGCGATTTCACAGGAAACGAATCGCACTAGTCGTAGGATGCGTCGGGGCGACAGCTCAACCACTGGTATGAGAATGAAATAGGCAACGTTACAACTTATGTTTCCTTCATCCTCTTTGATGGGGGAGATGATAATCTAATGGCAGTGGATTAACAGCAGAACAGGCGTGCAGTATCAACGGTTTGTTATTGAACCCGAACAGCAACAGGGGAATCTCATCTATCTCAATGATGCACAACATCATTACTTACGGCGCGTGTTGCGATTATCGGCAGGCGATCGCGCTGTTGCCATTACGGGAAAGGGAAAGGCTTGGATTGTTCAACTGACACCAGAGAATGCCGAAATTCTTACCGCGATTGAAATTAATACGGAACTGCCGGTGACTGTTACGTTATTAGTCTCACTTCCGAAACAGGAGGTTGATGAAATTGTTCGCTGCTGCACGGAAATTGGGGTAACCACCATTGTTCCAGTATTGAGTGAACGAACCGTACTTAACCCCAGTGCCAATAAATTAACCCGTTGGCAGCGCATTGCCGAAGAAGCGGCGGAACAATCCGAACGCGCGATCGTGCCTGCCCTAATGCAACCCCTTACCCTTCCAGAAGCCCTAAGTCAGTATGATTCACTTCAAAAGCATTGCTATTTTTGCACAGCACGCCATAATGTTCCCTTATTGGCTGAGATTTTACCCCATCAACTCACCCCTCAAGACTCCCTTGTCATTGCCACGGGATGCGAGGGCGGATGGACAGAACAAGAAATTCGACAAGCCCAAGAGGCAAACTTTCAACTCGTCTCTTTAGGCAGGAGAATTTTACGCGCCGTTACAGCACCGATTGCCGTCATGAGTTTAGCGGCAGCCTTTTCTGAAGCAATGACTCAAGAACCATAACCTTATTCTACCTCTAGCCATTGTTGAAATTGCTGTTGATGATCGGCAATCCAATTTTCCGCATGACGGCGAATGTCGCGGGCACTATCTTCTCCTTCTCGAATCTTTTGATTTTGGGCACTTACATCTTCAATGGGGATGCTGACTTGTTCCATAAATTTCACCGCAGCCGGATTCGATCGCGCAAAGTTTTCATTGGCAACAATCATAATATTATCGGTGGCAAAGCCTAAATTTTTTCCTTGGTAAATAGTATCCGGATTCGGCTTGGTTTTGGTAGCATCAGGCAACGAGGTGTAGGGAACTTCCAACCAGGTTACATCTTTTCCCGGAACTAACACGCTAGTGCTCCATAGCGGCGTCCAAGTGTAGTATAAAATGGGTTTATCCTGTTTATATCGGGCAATGACATCTGCCATGAGGGCTACGTATTGGCCGCTCTCATGTTGTACTGTATCTTTCAGATTATAAGTCTCCAGGTGATGATTGATGATGGTTTCGCAACCCCATCCGGCGTTACAGCCCACAAGATTGGCTTTGCCATCGCCATCGCTGTCAAACAGTTGCGCAATTTCCGGGTTTTGCAACTGTTTTAAATTGGTAATGTTATATTCTTGGGCAGTGGCGCGATCGATCAAATACCCCTGAACGGCATTATCAATGATTACGCCCAGTTTTTCCAGTTTTTCATCGCCGCCGCTGTTGGTATAAAACTGGCGACCTAATTTTTGCCAGTGGGCAGCGGTATAATCGAGTCCGCCGGCAGCGAGATCGGTGTGCATTAAAGCGGGTTCTAATTCCCGCATTTGGCCAACTTCATAACCGAGTTTTTCTAAGCCAATGTTGACAATTTCGGTTTGAAACCGTTCTTCTAAGGAAACATAGGCAGGGGTTACTGTCACCCCTTCTCCCGGGAGATTACTGGAATTGTCTTCTTCTACGACAGTATTTTGACAGCTATTGAGTCCAACAATTGCTAAAACCGTTGTAACGGTTAAAATCAGGAAAAGCGGAACTCGTTGACGAAACATAAAAGATAGCAAAGTTAGGGAACTGAAAAACGCTAAAATCTAGTTAATTAGTGTATCTCATGCCGGAAATAATGTTTGAGGACATTGCCAACGCGATCGCGCAACAAGACTATACCACTGCTAATCAATTCATTCACACCCTCAAACAAGAATATCCCAATCATCCTTGGCTGCGTTTCTATACTGCCCAAGTTGAGGAAGCCCAGGGCAATTTAGAAAGTGCCGGAAAAATTTATCAATCACTGTTACAAGCCTGTACCAACCGCAAACTATTGTGGCAATCTAGACAAGCCCTGCGTCGTCTTCAAACTGCCCGAAGTGAACAACACAAACAAGCCATTGCTAAGGCGTTGGCGCAACCGGGGGGAAAGGAATTAGCCGCTTTCATTTTAAGCGCCATTCCCCCTGAACAGAAAAAACAAGCCGCGCAAACCCTTGCCCAAACCTTTCAAATGGATGCCTACAATGCCCGATTGCAACTTCCCAGTCGGGGATGGCGGCTGTTTCGCATCGGCGCAATGGGAGAATTATTATACTATAGCCAAGAATTGCAGAAGGGAGGCATTCCCTGTTTTTGTGCCCCCCTTAACGCCCTTGATACGCTCAATGTGTTCCAAGTTCAGTATTTTCGCAGCGATGGGGAGACAGCAACCGCTCGCTGTTCCAATAACCAAGGGCAAGAAGGAACCTTAACCTTTCAGTGGTCAGAAGCAACCCAACACGTGCAAGGGCGAGTTCCCATTTTTGAAGAAATTATCAAGACTAATGCCAGGGGGAAACGCCAACCCAAAACCGAAACGCTCGATTACGCCCAATTTTGCGATTTACATCTTCCGCAGCGGCAAACCATTTTACGCTTGTGCGATCACTAGTATCAATTCCAAGATAGTCTTGATTTAACTGGCAGCCTTCAAAAAGGCGAAACCATCAGACGCAATTGGGGACAGTTGCTCCATTATTTAGCGGAAAAAATGCCGAATACTCTCCGTTGGGGAGATTTTACCCCCTTCGGAGAGAGCGCGATCGCGTTTCCCCAAATGCTGCGCCGCATCACCTCTCATATTGACCTTAAACGGCGATATGAAACGCCTTGGGATGCCGCGTTCCAACTTTATAGCGGCTTAATCTTTTTCAATGGAGAAAGCGATCTAAGGCAGCCTTGAGTTCTTCGAGTTCGGTATCAATGTTTCCTTCTTTGGAAGCACGAGTAATACATTCACTCAGATGTTCATCTAAGATCATCCGCGCCACTCGATCCAAAGCGCCCCGCACAGCGGCAATTTGCATTAAGACTTCTGGACAGGGGCGACTTTCGGAAACCATTGTTTTCACGCCCCGAATATGTCCTTCTAGACGAGAGAGACGGTTCACAATGTTCCGTAAAGACTCTTCGCTATGGACGTGAGCATGACTTTCAAAGTCTGAGTTAGAGTGAGCGCGGGAAACTGCTTGTGAATCAGGGTTCGGAGAAGCGTTTTCAGTCAATGGGGTCTGCTCCAACTTCAATGACAATTCATTTTCTTAGTTTAACTTGAGGGAGAAGACTATGCGGTTCGCCAAATCCACCAAGCTGCTGCACAAAGGGCAATATTTCCCAATAATGTCATACCGGCTTGGAGGACAACTAACCAGTCTAGGGGTTCTGCATTATCGAAAAAGTGCCAAGTAACAGCACACATTGCGCTAATTAGCGCCGGAAACATTGCCAGGGAAAGCCCCCACCATTTTTTCTCTCCTGTCAATTCGCCATAACGCCATACTAACCAAATGGCAAGAATCCATTCGATAATGCTAGAGACATGAACAATCCAAGTTGAAATTGAAAGTGCATTCATACAGTGATCTTGATTAATTTTATTGCTTGAGTCCCATCCTAAAATAACAGACCGCTTTGATTAATTCTAATTAATAGGTTTGATGGCAACTTTGTTTCTTGCAATATTTTTTGAGGATAAGATTCACCCATTAAATTAAGTTCCCTGAGCAGTTGTTCTCTTTCTTCTCGCTGTTGTTTTTGTCTTTGCCAGGCAATTTTTTTTCGCTGTTCATCAGACGGCGGTTTTCTTCCTTCAATAAAGGGATTAATGTTGCTTAACTGTTCCATAATTTCCAGGCGCGATCGCGCTTCTATGATTAATCCTAAAAGGGATATTGATCAACAACTTCACCATCAACAATTGTATATCCCCATTCCGGGTGTTTGGCAATTTGTTCTTCTACCCAACTGCTTGTCATTGGAGAATCATAAAGCTTTTGCAGATGTTCGATTGAGGGAATTTCCGATGATTGTTCTTCCTCTTCCGATAACGTTTCTTCCGGGGGCGAATCTTCTTCTAATAAGGGAGAATTTCCTTGCAATTGAGACAATTTTTCCATCACACTTTCTTTAGTAACGGTAGATTGTTCACTAAACGAAGGCGGAAAGTAAGGTGTTTGCACCCCTTCTTTTTTCGCCCTCAATGCTTCATCTGCTAGGCGATCGCATTTCCTTAAAAAACCATCCCATAAATCTTTTGCTTTTACTGGATTGCGCAACTCCGATCGCGCTTTGGCAACAGCACTTTCTAACGGTTCGCCTTGATGAACATAATACTGAATCCGTTCACTTTCAAAGGCAGGATAAGGAACACCGGGTTCAATTTCCCATTCCTGTTGCACTTTTTGGGTTTCTCCTAAAGGCTTTCCTGCAATAAATTCCTCCCAAAAGGGAGATTTGATTCCTTTAGAGATACCATCAACAATTTTAAATACCCATGCCCCAGGATTGGGATGTCCCTGTTGTTTGGCATAATCTAAGAGCGCATCCTGAAAGGCTTCTAACTGTTCTTGCGACTCCCAAGGGCCGCTAAACTGATAATGCGGGCTAACACTCACCGAAATCGGTTGGCGGCGAGGGGGAAAGTAAGGATCGGATTGAGACTGAGTTGGCCGTTGAGGAACAGTTTGGGGGTCACTGGCAGTGCTATTTCCCAGCAGTTGTTCCAGTTGCTCTAAATGTAGTTCATAGGACCAAATAGGGGGGTGGGAACGGACGAGACTAAACCCTAACAGCGATCGCGCCTTTAATTGTTCTCGCGCCAATTGTTGTTCTTGTTCGCTTAATCCGGTGGCTTGTGTGATTTCTTTGGAAGAACACTGTACAGTTGCATTATTGGTTAACCAGCGCCATAAGGTGAGATAAAGAATCGCTGCCGTTACCCCACCCATTTTTTGGGCTAACTGCGGGTAATAAACTGCTCCTTCACCAAAGTTTTCCCAAAATTGTTTGAAATTCATCGATCTTAAACTGTATCCGGATCAATTCCTAATTCTCGCAACTTGGCAGCCAGTTTTTCATTCTTTTGCTGGACTTGTTGGGCTTCCTGTTGGGCTTGCTGGGCTTCTTGTTGAGCTTGCTGGGCTTCCTGCGATAACTCCCGCTCAGTAGGCAACAATTCCCCTTCTAGCGTCTCCCAGCGCAACCAGACCGTTTCCACATTTTTATAAACCCCATGCCACTGCACTAATGCTAAATCTAACTGTTGAGAAATATAGCGATTGTTCCCATCTCGCGCTAGGGGTTGATATTCACTGCCCTGAAGATAAAAACCAGCCCAATCTGCTGGATTAAAGGGATCATACCAAAAATACTCAGGAACCCGAAGCTGATTTTGATAAATCGTTTTTTTGCGAGTTTTGTCTTCGTTGCCGGTACTTTCCGATAATAGTTCAATCACAACATTGGGGGCTTTTCCTTCTTCCCACACGACCCAACTTTTTCGTTCTTGCTTGGGGAGGCCTAAGACGGCAAAAAAATCGGGACCCCGAAAATCTTGATTGCGAATTTGTTGGGTACTAAAGTAAATAAACATATTGCCCCCGATATACCCATCTTCCCGTTGGTCAAGCCAAGGTTGCAAGGTATCAAGGAGCAAGTCCATCTGCATTTTGTGTCGTTGTGTTTCCATGGGAATCCCATCATCACAGGGCAGTTCATCTTGGGTAGGGGGAAGGGCGATTGATTCGTTGGAAATGACTGAAGTCATGGCAATTTCCGCTACTGTCGTGTCTTTAAATTATAAACAGAAGGTACAAAGGGAACCTAAGTTGATGGTAGAGTGAGTGAAGCATCTTGCCCGTGAGGTCGGAGAATCTGGAATGACCGAAGAAAACAATAATCCTGCAGAAGAAGCCCCAAACCAAGACACGAATACGGATGAAGACAAACAACCCAAGCAGGCAACCGAATCCAACCAGCCAAAGCCATCCTTTTTCACTAGGCTGACGATTCGGGTATTGCGAGGCATCATTGCGCGCTTGGAGAATACTGTTGAAAAATTAGAAGCGTCCTCTCCTGCTGAAACGGAAACGGCAGCATTAGAAGCAGAAAGCCAACCGGCTGCGGAAGAACTTCGGGGATGGAATAAAATTTTAAGACAAGTGCGCGATCGCGCTCCCATTGCCGAAAGTCTCCCCGATTTCTTGCTGACAACGATTCTGGTGGGCGGAACCATTGCCATTGTCTGGGGAGCAGTTGCCATTATCCCAGAGGATTTATTCCAATCAACCCCCTCGCCGTCACCGGAACAAGAAGTTGCCGAACAACCGGAACAGCCTGAGAAGCCGGAAGCCC
Source organism: Cyanobacteria bacterium SW_9_44_58 (assembly GCA_003021905.1). Taxonomy (GTDB): domain Bacteria; phylum Cyanobacteriota; class Cyanobacteriia; order Cyanobacteriales; family Rubidibacteraceae; genus Halothece. The sequence goes on from PXPI01000054.1 coordinate 9,196, forward strand.
CCATTCCCCCGCCAGAAGCTCAAGAATCGGAACCGGAAATTATTACCAAACCGAAACGGGAACGCGCTCCGGAAATAGAAACAGAACCGGAACTGACACCGGAACAAGGGTTAATTGCTGCCATTCAAGACCAAGTTTCAGAAATTACGACTCGCTATGCCGAAGGATTAATTGAATCCATTGAAGCCAATTTTCAAGACGGTCGGTTGATTATTGCTGTCAGCAATGACTGGTTTGAGCTTTCTACCCGTCGCCAAGATGAACTGTCTAAAGAAATGCTGGCGCGATCGCGCAAACTGGACTTTACCAAGCTCGTTCTCACCACTGTCGATGGTCAAGTTTTAGCCCGCAGCCCTGTAGTTGGGGAAAAAATGGTTATTCTGCAACGAGAACAACCTTCCCCCACTTCTACTAGCACTAAGAGTTAATTACTCTTTAGCGGAAGAACGACGGCGACGACGACGAACCACCTTTTTGGGTTGGGCACCCTCTTCCGGTTCTTTAGACTCCGTCTTTTCCACCTGGTTGATCTGCTCTGTGGTGTCCTGAACAGAAGCAGTTTGCGCCACGGCTTGCGCTTCTACAATTGTGGGCGCAGTATCTTGCGTTGAGGTTTCTGCTGTTGCTTGCTCCTTCTGAGTCTCATCATAGTTGTTTTCCTTCCCATTTACACTGCCCTGTGCGGTCTCTTCCGAACTTTCCTCTGTTGCTTGTTTTTCTTGGGGTTCAACGGCATAAACCAACGTTTTGCGGCGATCCACAGGTTCATCTAGACGGACTAAGGGAGATAACCCCATCAAAGCATACATCTGCTGTTCTAAAGGCGTCATTTCCACAGCAACTTTTTTCTTCGGTTCTTCTCGTTGGGCGGGTCGTCCTCCGGAACTCCCTTTTGTCTTAATTTCCTTATCTTTGCCGTTTTTGTCGGTTTTGTCGGTTTGATCCGAGTCTCCATTGGGCCCTTTTTTGCCATTATTGCCTTTGGGTTTCGAACCGCTGTCAACCTTGGTTGGAGGCTCATTGCGACGGCGGCGACGGCGATTTGTCGTATCGGTTCCCTGTTCCTGATAACTGGGATGATTGAGCAACTCTAACTCGGAACCTTCTTGTTCTAAGGGTTGGAAGTCGGTAAGCTCTTGTGTATCCTTACTCGTTACTCTGGGCACTGTGGGGATTCCAGAAACAGGAACTGCCGGCACTGCCTCTTGTTCTCCCGGCATATGCACCAAATGTCCTAAACCGCCGCAAGTAGGACAAGTTTGTCCAAATATTTCGTAGAGGCTTTGTCCTTGACGTTTCCGGGTTAATTCAATAAGCCCCAATTCAGATAGCTGAGAAATCTGGGGACGCGCTTTATCTTTTTTCAACGCCTGTTCAAAGTACTCTAGCACTTTCATTTGGTCGCGACGGGCGTCCATATCAATGAAATCCACAATAATGACGCCGCCAATTTTTCTCAGCAATAACTGGCGTGCAATTTCAACCGCCGCTTCACAATTGGTCCACAATACGGTTTCTCGCGATGTGGCCGAGCGAGTGAAGGAGCCAGAGTTCACATCAATCACCGTCAGCGCCTCGGTGGGTTCGATAATGATGTAGCCGCCAGAGGGTAGATCTACTCTTGGTTTCAGTGCTTCTCGAATCGCCGCGTTAACTCGAAAATATTCGAGAATGGGTTGTCTTTCCTGATGATGGTCAATTAACACCCCATTGGGCAAACGGCCGCCATTCCAACTTGATAGTTGTTGTTTGACTCGCTTGACACCGACACCGGAGTCAACCACGATTCGATTCACGTCATTGCTATAAATATCCCGGAGAACCCGTTGAATAAAATCATCGTCCCGGTTAAGCAAAACTGGCGGACGACGGGTATTTGCTCCTTGTTGAATGGACTCCCACTGTTGTTTCAGGGCTTCCAAATCTTCCATGATCGCTTCTTCCGGTTGCCCCTCGGCTTCAGTGCGCACTAAAATGCCCATTCCTGCCGGCTTTAGTAAAATCGCTAAGGCTCGTAAGCGACTCCGTTCCCCATCTTTCTTAATGCGTCGCGATAGATTAACGCCACGCCCATAAGGCATTAGCACCAAGTACCGTCCTGGTAAGGAAATATTGCCTGTGAGTCGGGGCCCCTTATTCCCAGTGGGTTCTTTCATGACTTGCACCAAAGCCTTTTGCTGAGGGGCCACTAGTTCGGTAATGGCACCGGCACTGCGCTTCAAACGCAGAGGCCCTAAATCGGTAACATGGATAAAACCATTTCGTTCAGCATCGCCAATGTTCACAAAGGCTGCATCAATTCCGGGAATGACATTTTCCACCACGCCTAGGAAAATATCTCCGATTTGTTGATTTCCTGTGGCAACGACAAGTTCTTCAATTAGATTTTCCGAAAAAATTGCTGCTGTGTGGTGTTGCTCTGCAATAATAATTTGTTTTGGCATTCAATTCCCTCAAATTTCTTGCATACAGAAGGTGATCGTGCTAATAAATTGGAGTGACCCAATAGATTTCCTAAATTGAATGTATTGGGGTTGCTATGAGTTCTCGAAACAGTTCTAAAAGGACAGTTGCACTTTTAGAACCAGCGTCGGCTCAGTTATAAGAACGTTTCTCTCTCTCCCTTGTGGAGAGCCAACTCTGTCTTTTCTCACTAACAATTGTTGATAGCATCTTGCTAAACTTGATCACAGATTTGCATCCAAATCTTTCTCAAAAGACACAGTCTTAGGGTTGCAAGGTTGATGACTGCGTTATGATATTGAAACTCTCCCGTTAAATCAGAGATGATAACAAGAGATTCTTGGTTCTTCGACCGCCCTTAAAGCATTCCGGAACTCGATTCTGTTCAGCCCCAGAGGGGCAATCTCCCACAAGCGTTGATTATCCTGTTCGGGTGTGCCCCACCCTACAGTTTCAGAGCTAAATTGTTTTGGTTTTGCTGGTACACCCGTTAAGGTGCTAACGTTTTTAGAGAGGTAAATCGCGCCTCTTCTAAATATTCTAATTTTACCATAAACTGTTCTGATTCATCCGGAGCGAAGGTGAGGAGGGCTGAGTGCGGAATCGCATTCCGCACCTTGTGAGGGTCTAATTCTGAGGAAACCTCGGAATGTAAGAGACCCGAACCGAAGGAACGCCCCCGTCTGCCCGACAAGCTCATGCTATGTCGGAGCGGAGCGCTACGAGCATTTTCTCAGGACATTAGGTCAATGCAAGCTCTTGCCTAATCTGAGAGACAAAGGGCTTGCGAAATCTTGTTTAAGACTAAGCTTTTTAGCATTAACAAGCTATTTGTTATTTTATCATGAATTTTTGCCCCTCTCCCAACCTTCCTCACAGGGGAAGCGGCAACTCCCCCTGAAATCAGCTCAACTAATTTAGAGAATTGGTTTAAAATTTAGATTACCGTATCATCCGGAATGACAGCATTTTTGAGAATGACGACAATCCCGCCGCGAATATAAAAGCCTTTGTCTTCTTGATTGGCTTCTTCAACGCGATCTTTGTTCATAATCAGAACATTGTTTCCAATGCGAGCATTTTTATCCACGATCGCGCGGCGAATTTTGCTTCTTTCCCCAATGCCAATGGGAATTTCATGATTTTTGCGCCCCCCGGAAGCGCGTTCGGCATGAGATTCATAATAATCCGCGCCCATAATCATGCTGTTTTCTATGGAACAACCCCGTTCAATGCGGCTGCGAATCCCTAAAACAGAATTGGAAACACTGCATTCTTTGAGAATCGATCCTTCGCCAATCATGGATTCTGTCACTTCACAGTCGAGAAGTTTGCTAGGAGGCAAATAGCGAGCGCGGGTGTAGATGGGAGCATTTTTATCATAAAAGCTAAACGGCGGCTCCGGTTGTCGCGTTAAAGCAAGATTGGCATTATAAAAGGCTTCAATGGTTCCAATATCTTCCCAATAGCCATTAAATAAGTAAGCCTGTATCCGATGAGTCGTTGATGCCTGTGGGATAATTTCTTTCCCGAAATCTGTTTGCTCGGGATTTTCCTGCAATAACTTCTCTAAAACTTCTCTTTTAAAAACGTAAATTCCCATTGATGCAATGTAAGGCATTTTTTGCGCTTGTTGCGCATCGAGTCCTAAGGTGGTGGTATCCACCTGCATTTGCTTGAGGGCATCTCCCTTGGGCTTTTCACTAAAGTCGACGATGTGGCCGAAATCGTCAATTTTCATTAAGCCAAAGCTAGAAGCGCGTTTTTCATCAATGGGAATGACCGAAAGGGTAATATCCGCATCTGTTTCCCGATGATGTTCAATAAATTTGGAATAATCCATGCGATACAGATGATCGCCGGAAAGAATAAGATACTCATCTACATCCCAGTCTTGGAACAGCCATAAATACTTGCGAACCGCATCAGCGGTTCCTTGAAACCAATTGGGGTTTTCTGGGGTTTGTTGCGCAGCCAACACTTCCGTAAAGCCGTCGCTAAAGCCGGAAAAGTTGTAGGTGCGGCTGATATGGCGGTTTAAGGAAGCCGAGTTAAATTGGGTCAGTACGAAAATTTGATCTAACCCGGAATTAATGCAGTTGCTGACTGGAATATCAATTAGGCGATATTTTCCCGCCAGCGGAACTGCGGGCTTGGCGCGGAGTTTGGTGAGCGGATAGAGACGTGTTCCAGCGCCTCCGCCAAGAATGATGCTTAAAACTCGTTTCATAAAATATGTCTCCTGAGTGCCAGTAGCTCCCTTCTTGCTAGAAGGGACAGAAAGGAACTCTTTTGATAGAAACCTCTCCCACTCAAGTGTAGGACTGTGCGGTCAACCTGGAAAGAGGCAAATTTTTCACCGTTGGCTTTAGGAATTGTCATGTCGCTTTTGGCTCATGAGTTGTCCATGAATATTAACAGCATAGGGAACCAAGTAAGTTAGCATTGCCGACCCCCAACGGCTGCGACTCATTTTTCCTTGCACTAGGGCTGAACCATGATTGATGACAAATAATAGAGTGCCAATGATTAAAGCGACTCGGAGGGCAGAGGGGGCGAATTTGCGATTGACTAAAGCTTGGCCGAATTCGAGAACCGGTTTCATAGGTATTATATTGCGTAATTTATGGTTGATCTTTAATCCTTAACGAACAAAAAACAGTTTCCTTTTAAACTGGAAGTCACCGATGTTAATTCACAAGCTTTAAATAACAGCATGACTAGAACTGGGATTGGGATTCAGACCGCGCAAAAGAGCGCACAACGTGAAGTTGGACAGATTCATGTTTATGATGGGGAAGGCAAAGGAAAATCTCAAGCCGCATTAGGGGTGGTACTTCGCTCCATTGGTTTAGGCATTCATTCAGAACAAGGGAACCGGGTACTTTTGCTGCGCTTTCTTAAAGGTTCGGGACGCGTGTATGATGAGGATGCCGCGATCGCGGCCTTGCAAAAAGGCTTTCCGCATCTGATTGACCAAGTGCGCACCGGGCGTGCTGAGTATTTCGGGAGAGCGGAAATTACCAGTTTTGATCAACACGAAGCCCTTCGCGGTTGGAATGTGGCTAAGGGCGCCATTGCCTCGGGATTATATTCCATTGTTGTTCTTGATGAATTGAATCCGGTTTTAGATTTGGGGCTGCTTCCACTACAAGAAGTCCTTGATACCCTCCAGAATAAACCCGACCCGTTAGAAGTCATTGTAACCGGTCGCGCGGCCCCCAAAGATTTGTTAGAGTTATCTGACCTGCATTCAGAAATGAAGCCTCATGCGGCAACCGATGCGGCCCTAGAAGGCATCGAAATTTATACCGGTGACGGCAAAGGGAAATCCACCAGTGCTTTAGGAAAAGCCTTATTGGCTATCGGTCGGGGAATTGATCGCGATCAGTCTCATCAAGTTCTACTTGTGCAATGGTTAAAAGGCGGCAGCGGTTATACTGAAGATGCCGCGATCGCGGCGCTGAAAGCCAGTTATCCCAAATTAATCGATCATATCCATTGCGGTCGCGATGCCATTGTTTGGCGCGGGCAACAACAACCGGCAGATTACGAAGAAGCGGAAAGAGGTTGGAAAACCGCTAGGGATGCCATTCAATCGGGAACTTATAAAACGGTGATTCTCGATGAACTGAATCCCACTGTGGATTTAGAACTGTTGCCGAGTGACCCCATTGTTGAAACGTTATTGGCGAAACCGGATGACACGCAGGTCATTATTACTGGGCGTTGTTTCAATCGTCCGCCCTATTTTGACCTGGCTAGCGTTTATTCGGAAATGGTTTGTCACAAGCATTATGCTTATCAGGGCGTTGAATTGCGCCGCGGTGTGGATTATTAATGATCTGTCGTTTCATTGATGGCAACATGACCCAGGGGGAAGCGCCCCTGGCGTTAATCCCGAAAGATGGGGTCTGTGGATTGAACTAACTGCATTCCCCCTTGTTGAAAGCGCTCAAATGCGGCATTGGCTGGTTCGGTGAAGTCAGCGCCGCCGGGAACTACCACTGGCGAAGTACAATCTTCCAGCAGATAAACCTTTTGGGCAAAACTGGGATCGGTTTGTTGAATTTCGCTGAGGAAATCATCCACCGTCCAAGCCACACAATGGCTTTTCGCTTGTTCAGCAATAATTAATTGATCAAAACTGAATAGTTACCTAAGCCAGTAGGTTGCCCTACTGACTCGGCTCCAGAACGGTGCGTGATAGTTTCCCATCACACCGCTCCTCATCAACGAACACTAACCTTA